>CAZRQI010000158.1:0-4709 GCA_964602025.1 uncultured Veillonellaceae bacterium | reverse complement strand
CATGCTCCTGTTGCTCGGATTCGTGCTGCAAACCGCATTTGCAGGGACGGCCGAAGCCGCCTGCAAGACATTCACCACCGCCACTACCCAGTATTACAAGGCGGGCGGCTATACCACCTTCCAGGCGGGAACGATCTGTTTCCAGGACAACACCAATTATGTGCGAACCGGCGTCCTGAATTCCAACAGCACCCTATACTACAAACCGGACGGCTACACAACCTTTATGGGCGGAAAACCGATTGTTTTCAACGCCAACGGTTATGTTGACACCGGCGTGATTTACAACAACACTACTTTGTATTACAAACCGGACGGGTACACGACGTTCATGGGCGGCCAGACCGTCCGCTTCGGCGCCCGGGGGTTTGTGATCCAGGGCACGATTTACAACAATACCACCCTGTACTATAAAGCGGACGGCTATACGACGTTTATGGGCGGGCAGGCGATCTCCTTCCGGCCGGTCGACGCCGTCCGCGCCGGCGGGTTTGTGACGAACGGCGTGTTGCTGAACAACACCACGCTGTATTATGGACCGGGCAAGTATCGCACCTATCAGGGCGGATCCCGGGTATCCTTCAATGCGGACGGCTATGTCATCTGACCCAGCGGGAGAACTTCAAGAGGCGCCTCGGCGACAGGCGCCTCTTTTTTATGCTCTAACAGGAAAATCTGATAAAAAAGCGAACAACCCGCTGTTAATTTTGCAGGGTTTTCGGAATTAAGCGAGAATTAATTATACCGTTATAGGTTTTGAGTGTTCGAAAAATGCGCACAATGCTGGTTGGCGCTTAGGGAAAGGGACGACCGTGGAAAAAACGCAAAAATTGATTGCCGAATCGTGGCGACGCTGCCAAAAAATCGGTCTCAAACAAACCGAAGGCTATCCGACGGTGGTGGTGACAGGCAAAGATCTGGAGCAACTTCTTCAGGACAGCATGGAACTGATCGACGCTGCGCGCCCCTTGATGCAGAGCCTGTATGAACTGGTGTCCAGCTCGGGGTTCGTGGTGGTGCTGCTGAATGCGGAAGGGTATATCATCGAAGTGATCGGCGGGATGAACGATGTCCAGTCGACCTGGACCCGCTATTACGCCTGCGGCGTGAAATGGACGGAGGAATTGGTGGGGACATCCGCCCTGGGGCTGGCGCTCTTGGGTCACGGGCCGATCCAGGTGGCCGGCAAGGAGCACTACTGCCAGGCCTATGAAGGCTGGACCTGTTCGGCGGCGCCGTTGACCGACGACCACGGCAAGCTCATGGGCGTACTCAGCGTTACCGGCAGCCGGGAAGATGTTCACTCGCACACGCTGGGCATGGTGGTGTCGGCCGCGGCGGCGATCAGCAACACGATCAAGGTCCGCCGGGCCCAGAAGGAACTGGAGGATACGGCGAAGCTGCATTCGACGATTCTGAACTCGGTGTCGGACGGCTTGCTGATGATCAATGGACAAGGGACGGTGACCTTTATCAACCCGACCGGCGCCAAGATCCTGAACGTCAAGGTCAGGGAAGCCATCGGCCGGCATATCCAGGAACTGGTTGACTTCAAACCGGTGGTGCTGCGGGTTCTGGAAACCGGCCAGGGCTACACGGACAAGGAGTTCTTCATTGAAACGAAACGCGGCGTGCTGCATTTTATCAAGACGGCGATCCCCCTGCGCGGCAAGGATGGCCGACTGGAAGGCGTCGTCGATATTTTCCGGGAAATCAAGCAGGTCCGGAAACTGGTCAACCGCATGGTCGGCGCGACCGCCATGTTCACCTTCGACGACATCGTCGGCGAAAGCGCCTGCATGATCGAAATCAAGCGGCTGGCCAAGATTGCCGCCAACAGCATGGCGACCGTCCTGATCCAGGGCGAGAGCGGCACCGGCAAGGAAATGGTCGCGCAGGCGATTCACAAGGCCAGCGCCCGTTCCGAAGGCCCATTCGTGGCGATCAACTGCGGCGCGTTGCCCCGGGATCTGGTGGAAAGCGAATTGTTCGGCTATGAAGACGGCGCATTTACCGGGGCCCGACAGGGCGGGCGACCGGGAAAATTCGAGCTGGCGCATGGCGGAACTATATTTTTGGACGAAATCGGCGAGATGTCTCTCGACGTTCAGGTAAAAATCCTGCGCGTGCTGCAGGACAAGCGGATTTTGCGGGTTGGCGGGGCTCGCTACATGGATGTCGACGTCCGGGTCATCGCCGCGACGAACCGGGACTTGCTGCACGCCGTCGGCGAAGGCAGTTTCCGCCAGGACTTGTATTATCGCCTGAATGTGCTGCCGATCCTCGTGCCGCCGCTACGGGAACGGCGGGAGGATGTGGACCGCCTGGCGGTATTTTTCATGGAAAAGACCTGCGAACAACTGGGCGTGCCGCTCAAGCGGCTGTCAGCCGGTGCGTTGGCCGTGCTGCGCCGCCAGGACTGGCCGGGCAACGCCCGGGAACTGGAGAACATTATTGAACGCGCGGCCCATCTGTGCGAGGGAGAGGAAATCACCGAGCAGCATTTGCCGATGAACCTTTCAGACCGGCATGGGGCGAAACCGGAGGAAAACCGGTCGCTGCGCGATATCGAGCGGGTGGCGATCGAAGAAACCCTCAACAAAACGCAGTGGAATGTTTCGCGGTCCGCCCGGCTTCTGGGCGTAGGCCGGAATACGCTGTACGGGAAAATCCGGGAATATCAGATTGAAGCGAAAAAAGAAATTCGTTCGGTTTTTGAGCAGTAGTGTTCGCATTCGGAACACAATATCGGGTCGGATCAGCAAAACCAAAAGGGGAAATCCGGGCTGAAAGCTGTGTAAGACAACGGAATCAAGGGATTCGTTCTCCGGCGACTTATGTTGGCACGGTTTTTGCATATAAATATGGGTTGCGTGAAAATCTCGCAAATTCGTAAGGGGGGATACATGTTGGCGTACAAGAAAGAGACTCTGCAAAACTTTTATCGAACCATGGTACGGATCCGACTGTTTGAAGAGAAAATTCAAGAGTGTTTTCTCGGCGGCGAACTGCCGGGATTCGTACACCTTTACATCGGTGAGGAGGCCATTGCGGCCGGATTTCTGACCGAGCTGAACAAGGATGACTACATCACCAGCACGCATCGCGGCCACGGCCACTGCATCGGCAAGGGCGCGGAAATCAAGCCGATGATGGCGGAAATCTTCGGCAAAGCCACCGGTTATTGCAAAGGCAAGGGCGGTTCCATGCATATCGCCGACTTTTCGGTAGGGATGCTGGGCGCCAATGGCGTTGTCGGCGGCGGGATCAACCTGGCGGTCGGCGCCGGTCTGGCAGCCAAAATGAAAAAGAGCGGCCAGCTTGCCGCGACGTTCTTCGGCGACGGCGGCGCGAACCGCGGCACCGTGCATGAAGGGATGAACATGGCGGCGATTTGGAAGCTGCCGGTCATTTTCGTCTGCGAATACAACCAATATGCGTCGACGACGCCGGCCAGCTACGGGACTTCGGTCGCCAATGTTTCGAGCCGGGCGCAGGGCTACGATATGCCGTCGGCGATCGTGAACGGCAACGATGTGTTTGCGGTCAACGAAGCAGCGAAAAAGGCCATCGAATATGTCCGTTCGGGCAAAGGCCCCTACATGCTGGAGTTCAAAACCTACCGCGTTAAAGGCCACTTCGTCGGCGACCCGGAAATGTACCGGAGCAAGCAGGAAGTGCATGATCATTTCGAAAACGACGATCCGATCAAAAACTTCGCCAAAGTCGTGTTGGCGAAAAAATGGCTGACCCAGAAAGAAATGGATGCGATTCATGCCGAAGTCGAACAGGAAGTCGCCACCGCGGTTGAGGATGCCCGGAAAGATCCCTACCCGGCCGAAAGCGAATTGTTCAACGACTACTATGTGGAAGGCGGGGTGAAATAAGATGCGTCAGATCAGCTTTTCCGAAGCGACACTGGAAGCCATGAGCGAAGAAATGGAGCGCGATGAACGCGTCTTTGTCATGGGGGAAGATATTGCCCGTCAAGGCGGCATCTTCGGACAGTTCAAGGGATTGCCCCAAAAATTCGGCATTGACCGGGTGCGGGACACACCGATTTCCGAGACGGCGATCGTCGGTGCGGCGGTCGGCGCCGCGCTGGCCGGCATGCGTCCGGTGGCGGACATGCACTTTGCCGATTTCATCGGCGTCTGCATGGATGAAGTATTCAATCAGATGGCGAAAGTCCGCTATATGTTCGGTGCCCAGTGCAAAGTGCCCCTGGTGCTCCGGGCTCCGGACGGCATGATCCGCTCGGCGGCCGCCCAGCATTCGCAATGCGTTGAATCCTGGTTTATGCACATTCCGGGCATCAAAGTCGTCATTCCTTCGAATCCGGCCGACGCCAAGGGGCTGCTGAAGGCCGCGATCCGCTCCGACGATCCGGTGCTGTACTTTGAGCACAAGGGCCTGTTCCCGTTGAAAGGGCCAGTGCCCGATGGCGAGCACATCGTGCCGATCGGCAAGGCGAACGTCGCCCGGACCGGCAAGGATGTCACGATCGTATCCTACTCCATGATGATGAACCGCGTGCTGGAAGCGCACGACAAACTGGCTGCGGAAGGCGTTCAGGCCGAGTGCATCGATCTGCGGACCATCAGCCCGATTGACAGGGAGACCGTGTTCGAGTCCGTCCGCAAAACCAAACGCCTCGTCATCGTCCACGAAGCGGTGAAGCAGGGCGGCGTCGGCGCCGAACTGGCCGC
>CAZRQI010000157.1:0-4718 GCA_964602025.1 uncultured Veillonellaceae bacterium | reverse complement strand
ACCTTGTCATTCTGTTTTGCATGCTGATGCTGATCAACTTGCGGGGAGTCCGCGAGTCTTCCAACGTATTTGTCTGGCCAACTTATCTTTTTGCTTTTGGAATGATCGCCATGATTGCGGTCGGCGTCCACAATGCCTTAACAGGAAGTGCGCCGGTAATTCATGCCGAATCCATGGTGCGCCAAAATTTCGACGCGGCCATCCTGGTCCTGTTTTCTCGGGCGTTCGCCAATGGCTGCAGCTCCATGACCGGAGTGGAGGCGATCTCCAACGGCGTACCGATGTTCAAGGCGCCGGAAGCCAGCAACGCCATCAAAACGACGTACTTTATGTCTAGTTTGCTAGGATTGATTCTGGCTGGAATTTCATTTTTGATCCTTCACTACCATATCCTGCCCCAGGACAATGTGACGATGCTGTCCCTGCTCGCTGAAAATGTTTTCGGCCGGAACTGGTTTTATTATTACATCCAGATCACAACCATGCTAATCCTGTATCTGGCGGCCAACACCTCCTACAACGGCCTGCCGCCGCTGTTGTCCATCCTGGCCAAGGACAAGTATATGCCGCGCTACCTAAGTTACCGCGGCGAACGTTTGAGCTATTCCAACGGCATCGTACTGCTCAGTATCCTCGCCGGAATTTTGATCTGGGCATTTGACGGCAAAGTCGAACATCTGATTTCCCTGTATGCTATCGGCGTCTTTTTATCCTTCACGATCGCCCAGACCGGTCTGGTGGTGTACTGGCGGCGCGAAAAAGGCAGCCATTGGCATACCCGGGCGTTCATCAACGGTCTCGGCGCAATCATCACCGGTATCGTCGTTTTGATCATCACCGAAGCGAAATTTTTTTACGGCGCCTGGATTGTTTTGGTTTTCATCCCCATCATGGTCTTTATCTTCAAAAAAATCCACAGCCACTATGAAGACATGGCGGAGCAGCTGCATTTGCCATTGGATGGCCCCAATCTGTTCGAGACGCCGGTGGACAGCAAAAACTTCGTTCTCGTCGCCATCGCCAGTCCGACCATTTTGGTGGCGCAAACCATCCGCTACGCCAAGACCATCAGCAATAACATCAGCGTTCTATATGTCGCCACGGATCAGGACGAGGCCGACCGCGTCCGCAAAAAATGGAACGCCTGCGATACCGGCGTTCCCCTGGTGACCATTCCTTCCGATTTCCGATTGATCCTTCAGCCCATATTGGACTATGTTTCCCAAATGGTAAAGCACAAAAACCCCGATGATTACATCACCATCATCATTCCCGAATTTGAGACGCGGAAGTGGTGGCACCGGTTTCTGCACAATCAGACCGGCTGGCTCCTGCGGACATTGCTCATTTTACGGGATGATGTCATCGTAACCACCATGCCGTTTCATCTGAAAAAATAACTGCGCATAAACTGCGCCTGTCATAACCCTGTCATAAAAAAGCCTGCGGAACTTGAAACCGCAGGCTTTTTCTTATAACTCCAACACTACCGGGCAATGATCGCTGCCCTGCACTTCCATCCGAATCTCCGCTTCGCGGATCCGGTTTTGAATCTGACCGGAAACCAGGAAATAGTCGATCCGCCAACCGACATTCCGCTCCCGGGCATTTCCCATATAGGACCACCAGGAATACACGTCGCGCCGGTCGGGATACAAATGCCGGAAACTGTCGGTCAACCCCGACTCCAGCAGTTCGGTCATCTTGCTTCGCTCCTGCGGGGTGAATCCCGCATTGTTTTTGTTGGCCGCCGGGTTTTTGATATCGATCTCCTGATGCGCCACGTTCAGATCACCGCAGACGACCACCGGTTTCTTTCGGTCCAGCCGCCCGACATAGGCGCGAAAATCATCCTCCCACTGCAGGCGGTATTCCAGACGGGCGAGGCCACGTTGGGAGTTGGGGGTATACACGTTCACCAGTTGAAATTCATCGTATTCCAACGTGATGATCCGGCCTTCCTGGTCATGTTCCGCCACGCCCATGCCGTAGGAAACCGCCAACGGCTGAATCCGCGAAAAAACGGCCGTGCCGGAATACCCCTTCTTCACGGCGCTGTTCCAAAACTGTTCATAGCCGGCAAAACCGACTTCCGCCTGCCCGGGCTGCATCTTGGTTTCCTGGATGCAGACGATATCGGCGTCCGCCGCGGCGAAAAAATCAGCAAAGCCCTTGTTCAGACAAGCCCGGAGGCCATTGACATTCCATGAAACAAGCTTCAAAAACTTCACTCCTTACATCAGCGAAATGCGGCCGAGCACCTCGCCGATATTGCCCTTGATCAGCAGATTCGCCTTGTGGTCGGCGCCGGTGGAGTCGCGGTTGATCAGCACCAGCTTGTCGCCGCGATAATAGTCGACCATGCCGGCGGCCGGATACACGACCAGCGAAGTCCCGCCGACGATCAGCACATCCGCCCGGGAAATGTACATCACCGCCTGTTGCATGGTATCCCGGTCCAACCCCTCCTCATACAGCACGACATCCGGTTTCACCGTCCCGCCGCACTCGCAGGTCGGGATCCCCCGGCTATGCAGAATGAAGGAATCATCGTAAAACTTCCGGCACTGCTCGCAATAATTTCGTTTCACGGAGCCGTGCAGTTCCAGCACTTTTTTGCTGCCGGCCAGTTGGTGCAGGCCGTCGATGTTCTGGGTGACGACCGCTTTCAGCTTACCGGCCTTCTCCAGCTCCGCCAGCTTGAGGTGGGCCGGATTGGGCCGGGCCGTCGGAAAAATCATTTTTTTCTTGTAAAAATCATAGAACTCGGCGGTATGTCCGCGATAAAACGTATGGCTCAGCATCGTTTCCGGCGGATATTTGTACTGCTCGTGGTAGAGTCCGTCCACACTCCGGAAATCGGGAATCCCGCTCTCGGTCGATACGCCCGCCCCGCCGAAAAACACGATATTGTCGCTCTCGGCAACCATCCGCTGCAGCTGATCGATGTTGTTCATCATTTCCCTCCTCGCCTGTCGCCGGATGTCCGCTCCGCGCATCCGCGTCTATCTTATTTTACCTTTTTTCGCCGGATTCGAAAACTCGAGCCGGCAGGAAACGCCCCGAAATAAATTTCATCCATAAATATTTTCTATATTGATTTTGGTTAAAATATTTATATAATGAAATCAAAGGGATTAAATTTCATCTATGCAGCAAAATTGCAAGGAGTACGCCATGAACAAATCGATTGGCCAGCAAATCAAGGAATTGCGTTTGCAAAACAACTTGACATTAAAAGATGTCAATCAAGCCACCCATCTTTCGATTGGGTTTCTGTCGCAACTGGAACGGGGGCTGACAGATGTCGCCACCGACTCCCTGTCCGCCATCGCGCGGGTATTGGGCGTCGAAGCTTCTTATTTCTTCACGGCGGCCCGCCAGCAACACCCGCATATTCTGCGTAGTTATGAGAAAGCAGTGTTCCAGGTCGATACCGATCGCTTCATTCATTATCATCTGACTCCCCGGGCCGCGAATCTGAAACTTCTGCCCCGCCTCATCGAGATCCTGCCCCTGGACAGCGAAGAGCCCATCGCCCCGTATCCGCACGCCGGCGAAGAATTCGTCCATGTTCTGGAAGGCACACTCACCCTGTTTCTGGACGATGAACGGCAGGAGCTGTTTCCCGGCGATTCCGCCCATTATCCCTCGACGATTCCGCACAATTGGGCCAATTATACGAACAAAATGGTGCGTCTGCTGGTCGTCAGCCAGCCGAACGCCGTGGCTACGGTCGCCGCAAAGAAGGCGTACAAATGACGACGCCTTTTATTTTCAACGTCCAAAAGTTTTGCGTCCATGATGGGCCGGGAATCCGAACCACGATTTTTTTCAAGGGCTGCCCGCTCAGCTGCGCCTGGTGCCACAATCCGGAGAGTCAGGATTTCGCGCCGGAGGTGCTGGTTAACGTCGAAAAATGCACTTCCTGCCGACAATGCCTGCCCGCCTGCCCCGCCGGAGCCATCCGCGCCACCGGGGAAGGGATCGTCACCGACCGCGCTTCTTGCCGGGCCTGCGGCGACTGCGCCGACGAGTGCCTGCAGGGAGCGCGGGAAATCGCCGGTCGCCATGCCACCATCGCCGAACTGTTGACGGAAATCGAGAAGGATCGCGTGTTCTACGAGCAGTCCGGCGGCGGCGTCACCCTGTCCGGCGGCGAAGTCCTCTGCCAGCCGGAAGCGGCCCGGGATCTGGCGCAAGCCTGCAAGAGCCGGGGAATCCATGTCGCGATCGACACCTGCGGCCACGCGCCATATGAAAACCTGGCCCGACTGCTCGACTGCGCCGACCTGTTCCTGTATGACCTGAAGCATCTCGACCCGCTGCAACATCGGAAATTCACCGGCCAGGACAATCACTTGATTCTGGACAACCTGCTGCGCCTCAGCGCCACCGGCCAGTCCATTCACCTGCGGATTCCGCTCATCGAAAACTTCAATGCCGACGACGCCCACATCGAATCCATCGCGCGATTTATCCGCCAGCTGAACCTGACCCGGATCGACCTGCTGCCCTATCACAATACCGGCAGCAGCAAATATGCACGGCTCGGCCGCCGCTACGACCCCGCCGGCTTCGCCGCCCCCGCCCCGGAACGCCTGGCCCGGATCGCCGCCGTGTTGCGGCAAGTTCATCCCAACGTCACGATAGGAGGCCACTGATATGGAAGATCGAGGCATGAACGAACGAATCCAAAAACTGCGCCGGGAAAGCCA
>CAZRQI010000156.1:0-4728 GCA_964602025.1 uncultured Veillonellaceae bacterium | reverse complement strand
TGGAAATGACCGTGGAGGAGAGGACGAAAGAACTGACAGACTCCAACGAGGAATTGACGGCGGCCAATGAAGAACTGCGGGCGCTGAATGAGCAAATGATCGCCATGAACGAGACGCTCGATGAGATGAACCATAAAATGGCGGTAGAAATCGCCGAAAAGGAACGGATGAGCGAATCACTGGCCGAAGCGAACCAGAAGCTGAAAGAGCTGGACCGCATGAAGTCCATGTTTATTGCCTCGATGTCCCACGAACTGAGGACTCCCCTGAATTCCATCATCGGCTTTACCGGCATCACGCTGCAGGAAATGTCTGGTCCGTTGAACGAGGAACAGAAGGACAACCTGAGCCGGGTCAAGCGATCGGCCAATCATCTGCTGGCCTTGATCACAGACGTGATCGACATTTCAAAAATCGAATCAGGTCGGATCGACTCCTATCCCCAGGCTTTTTCCCTGAACGATCTGGTTCGGGAGGCGGTGGACACGATTCTGACCCAGGTCGAAGACAAGGGTATGGCGCTGGAAGTGACGATGCCCGCCGAAGTGTCGATGTTCACCGACCGCCGTCGACTGCTGCAATGTCTGATCAATCTGCTCAGCAACGCGATGAAGTACTCGGAATCCGGCAAGATCAGCGTGGAGGTCCGTCCGTCGGAACAGACAGTCGAACTCGCGGTGAGCGACACCGGCATCGGGATTGCCGAAGCTGACCTACCGAAACTGTTCGAACCGTTTGAAAGGGTTAAGTCCCATCTGCAGGTGAAAGCGGGCGGGACCGGCCTGGGCTTGTATCTGACCAAGAAGTTGGTCATGGAAGTGTTGCAGGGGGAGATCTCGGTGGCGAGCGTTCAGGGACAAGGTAGCACCTTTAGCATCCGAATTCCCCCTCAGGTCGCGGAAAGGAGGACGGTGCAGTGAAGACAGGCCTGGTGATTGAAGACAACGAGGATAATATGATGCTGATCACCCGATTGTTGAAGAAAGCCGGCTATGAGACGCGATGGGCCCCAAGCGGCGGCAAGGGGCTGGAGATGGCCGCAATGGACCATCCGGATTTCATTCTGCTGGATATCCAGTTGCCGGACATTGACGGCACCGAAGTGTTGCGCAGGTTGCGAAGCGAAGAGTACGGGAGATCCATCCCGGTGATTGTTGTAACTTCCTACGCAATGGCCGGCGACAGGGAACAGTTTTTGGCGGCGGGCGCGAACGCCTATCTGGAGAAACCGATCGATCCCCTGCGGGTCATCGGTCAGATCCGGGCAGTGGTGGGTGAATAAAGGGCGGGAGTCGGAAGGAGGAACGGACATGACAGAACCCCGACCGGTAATATTAGCAGTCGACGATGTCCCGGACAATCTGGCGCTGGTGCGGGCTTTGCTGCGGCAACGCTATGAGGTCAGGACAGCCGCCAGCGGCGAACAGGCTCTGGCCATGATTCAGAGCGAGCCGCCGGATCTGATCCTGCTGGATGTGATGATGCCGGGGCTGGATGGGTACGAAACCTGTTCGCGACTGAAGGCTGACGAACGATTCCGGCGGATTCCGGTGCTCTTTCTCACCGCCAGGGCGGAAATCGAAGACGAGGAAAAAGGATTCTCACTGGGGGCGGTTGACTATATTACCAAGCCGCTCAACCCGTCCTTGCTTCTGGCCCGTGTCAATACCCACCTGCAACTGAAGCAGACGCAGGATGCGCTCAATGAGCGGAACGAATTTCTGGAAGCGGAAATCGTCCGGCGGGTGAATGAGATCACGCTACTGCAGGAAGTGGCCATCACCGCCATGGCTTCGCTGGCGGAAACCCGGGACCGGGAAACCGGGGGGCATATCCAGCGCACCGCGAATTATGTCAGAGTGTTGGGGGAACATTTGCGATGCCAGGGAATTTACGATGATGTTCTGACGCCGGAAGCCATCTATCTGATGGCAAAGTCGGCGCCGTTACACGATATCGGCAAAATGGGAATTCCGGACATGATCCTCTGGAAACCGGCCAAGCTGAATGCGGAGGAATTTGCGCTGGTGCAGCGGCATCCCCTAATCGGCAAACGGGCCATCGAGGGGGCGGAAAAATTGCTCGGCACATCGGATTCGTTTTTGCGTTATGCCAAGGAGATGGCGTATGCGCACCATGAGCGCTGGAACGGAACCGGCTATCCGGAAAACCTGGCGGGGGAGCAGATTCCGGTTTCCGCCCGGCTGATGGCCTTGGCCGATGTCTACGACGCGATTATCAGTCGCCGGGTTTATAAAGACCCGATGCCACACGCGAATGCCGTAGAAATAATCCGGGAGGAATCCGGCAAACAGTTTGATCCCGTAGTGGTTCAGGCCTTTCTGACCCTGGCCGACCGTTTCCAGGAAATTTCCGAAACCTTCCGGGATGAATGGCCTTGAGACTAATGATCGGACGTCTTTCAGGTTGCTATTTTTTGCTGAAAGGGCTACAATTTAATCAATAATTATTATCGTACTGACGCGCGAGGGTTCGTCCCGAGCGGGAAGGCGATGGATTGGCGAAGTGTTGCTATATCCTTGTGCCTTCATCAGGTACAGGGATATTTTATTTGTTTGGGATGAGGAGGGACTGTATGGAAACACGTATCGCATTGGTCGGCATCATCGTGGAAAACAAGGACTCCGCTCAACGGATCAATGAAATTCTGCACGAGTACGGGGAGCACATTATCGGCCGGATGGGACTTCCGTACCCCAAGCGCAACATTTCCGTCATCAGCGTGGTGATGGATGCACCGAATGATGTCATCAGCGCCTTGGCCGGCAAACTGGGCATGATTCCCCACGTGAACATCAAGACCGTCTATTCAAAAGTATCGGCAACAACGGGAAAGAAGGATGAAAGTCATGTTTAACCGGACATCGAAGATTGCCACCGAATTCATCGAGGATCAGGAGATCCTGGACACGCTGGAATTCGCCCAACAGAACAAAAACAACCGCGAACTCATTGACAGCATCCTCGAGCGGGCCAGGGACTGCAAAGGCTTGTCGCATCGTGAAGCCGCGGTGCTGTTGGAATGTGACCTTGCGGACGAGAATGAAAAAATGAAGGCGTTGGCGCGGGAAATCAAACAGAAGTTTTACGGCAACCGGATCGTGATGTTTGCGCCGTTGTATCTCTCCAATTACTGCGTCAACGGTTGCGTTTACTGCCCGTATCACCAGGGCAACCAGCACATTTCGCGCAAAAAGTTGTCGCAGGAAGAGATCGCGCGGGAAGTGATCGCCCTCCAGGATATGGGGCATAAGCGGCTGGCGCTGGAAACCGGGGAAGATCCGGTGAATAACCCGATCGAATATGTGCTGGAGAGCATCCAGACGATTTATGGCATCAAACACAAAAACGGGGCCATTCGGCGGGTCAATGTCAATATCGCCGCCACCACCGTGGAGAATTACCGCAAACTTAAGGAAGCCGGAATCGGCACCTATATTTTGTTTCAGGAAACCTATAACAAAAAGGCCTATGAGCAGTTGCACCCCACCGGGCCCAAACACGACTACGCCTATCACACCGAGGCGATGGACCGGGCGATGGAGGGCGGCATCGACGACGTCGGCATCGGCGTACTGTTTGGATTGAATTTGTATCGTTATGATTTCGTCGGCCTGCTGATGCATGCCGAACATCTGGAAACGACGATGGGGGTTGGTCCCCACACCATCAGCGTTCCCCGGATTCGTCCGGCGGACGACATCGATCCGGCGAATTTCAGTAATGCTATTTCTGATGAGATTTTCGCAAAAATAGTAACGGTACTACGAATTGCAGTACCCTACACCGGCATGATCGTATCGACCCGCGAATCGCAGCAGTGTCGCGAACGGGTGTTGGAATTGGGAATTTCTCAAATCAGCGGCGGTTCCCGCACCAGCGTGGGCGGTTACGTGGAGCCGGAAGCGGCGGACGACAATTCGGCGCAATTTGATGTGAATGATACGCGCACCTTGGATGAAGTGGTGAATTGGCTGTTGACCCTGGGCTATATCCCAAGCTTTTGTACGGCCTGCTATCGGGAAGGGCGAACCGGCGACCGATTCATGAGTCTGGTCAAATCCGGCCAGATCGCCAACTGTTGCCATCCGAACGCGCTGATGACGCTCAAGGAATATCTGGAGGATTACGCTTCGCCGGATACCAAGGCGAAGGGCGAAACGATGCTTGCGCGGGAAGTGCCGAATATTCCAAACCCGAAGGCCCGGGCGGTCGCGCTCGATCATTTGACGGACATCACGGGCGGCAAGCGGGATTTCCGCTTCTGATCGCAAACCGCCGGTATTTACAGGAGTACCGGTTGAATTTGTCGAATTTTAGAAATAGATACTAGGCTGGCGGGGGAAGCGAAGGTTGAGTTCAATGAGGTTGCGAAGATGGTTTTGGCTGCTGTTTGGCATCATGGTTCTGTCCGGCAGCTGGCAGGAAACGGTGCACGCCACTGCCCCCGTCTGGCAGGAATACCGGTCGGGCGGTTGCAAAGTCGTGAGCGTTCATCCGCGGCCGCAGGCCACGTTTGTTTGGACTGGACGCTGCCAGGACGGTTATCTGGAAGGCCCGGGCGTCTTGCAATGGTTTGAAGCCGGGGCGCTGAGCGATAAATTCGTCGGTTCGTTTGCGCGGGGCAAAGCGCAGGGCAAGGGAATCCTGAGTTGGGCCTTTCCGGCGGCGCGTTATGAAGGGGAGTTTGTCGCCGGCTTGCGATCC
>CAZRQI010000155.1:0-4747 GCA_964602025.1 uncultured Veillonellaceae bacterium | reverse complement strand
TTAAAATAGAGGGATTCCGAAATGTCGTCAGGCACGGGCTTTGCGCTAAAAGGCTTGTCGTTTTCGAGCCTACCGAATACCTTGATTTCACTGGATCAGATGAATTGGTCACTTCGCCGAAATTGAGGCTGGATGAGGTCAAAAATGGCTTTTTTAGGCCTCAATTGCAACCAAAACTGCAACCACATTATGCCTCAGGAAACCCATGAATACTCTTGTTTCACGTTTGAACGAATCCACCATTGCAACACGCATCCGCCGCTGTGTCATTTGATCTTGTTCCTCTTTGGAACCAATTAGGCACAGGAGGAATAAGCGTCAGTCTTTGGGCAGCTTCTCCTCCAATTTTGCCAAAATACTTTTATACCAGTTTGTTATGGTCCCAATATCTTCGTTTACCACTCCTGGCAAGCTACGTCGAATCATAATCCTACATTCGTCTTTCTTCTTACGTTCAAACTTTTGCACGTCATTGCCCGGTCCCATTTTTTTCACGTCCGCCGCCAAATCTGCAAAAATTCTCTCCAACTCGTTGTTGTAACGCTGCTGATCAGGATCGTCCCAAACATCTTTCACATAGATGATACACTCTGATTTGCCGTCAAGCAGCGGCGCGTTGCAATACCAATCCGATGAAAAACGGTAGCCGACGTAAATCGGAAACGGCCCGCTCTTATGACAAAACAGCCGGTAATTGTTCCGGTTTTCTTCAATCTTGCCGTCCTTTTCGTTATCTCTGATGTCTTCCAATATTACTCGGGTTTTCCTTAAAAAGCTGTCAATCAGCGGAACGCTGGCCAAGCTATCCAGTTCAGCCTGTGAAATCGGATTAATTTCTAACACCTCCAGAAATTCAATTAATTTTTCACAGTATTTCGTTTCAAAAGACGTTGAGGGCGAATAGCTTTTGAAAAAAGCAATCACGTCCTTGTAGTCTATCCGAATTAGAGGAACTGTTTTCTTCGGGATATCAGTCTCCTGCAGTTGGTACCTTGAAGGGGCCATGAACAGCAAGCAGCTTTTTGTGCCACTATTTGCTCTTTGTTGCAAGGAATCGGCATATCTCTGCAATTGTTTATCCTGGAGTCCAGCCCATTTTTTGTTTTCAATTCCCACAATATACCCATCGTATTCGACGTAAATGTCAATCCGGTCTATCGTTGACAGTGACTCCTCTGTGGCGATTCGGATCATTACCGCATCGTCGGGAATAGCGCATTTTCCCCTAATAAACGAGTCGAACTCTGGCATCAAATACATCGTTTGTGCAATCACGGCCGAATAGGTTGTCTCTCGCCCTCCCCACAGGTCTTGGAACATGTTGATGCAATTCATTTTTCCCCTCCTGGACAATGATCTCCTCGTACTGCGCATCTTGCCCTAGACATATTAATCATCTTTCCCCAAGTGCGCCGATGCATCCAGTAATTTGTCCTTCCTCTCCAGTACCCGCTATATCGAGCGGGCTATTTTATCTCTTCCTGCACCGCTTGCAGCTTCGTTGTCTCCAAGATATTCACTAAGACGCTGCTCATATTGACACCATTGCATTCCAGGGTCATGCTGCTGGCAGGTCCAGTATACCGGATCAATTCCGCTTCAAAATCCGCCCTTCTCTGATAATTCACCCAGTCGCGGTACCCCGCCCCTCGATAGCAAAAAAGCCTCGGCAAAACATAGCGGTAAATTCCGGCGGAAAGCCGCGCTTCCTTGGACTGCCACGCACTTCTGAGCTCTTCCAATTGAAAGTAGCTCCATGCCACCGCCAATGCTTCCTCTTTCAGGCGGTCATAATGCCCGCCGAAAAGATGCCGGGACACGTCGCAGAAATGATGAAACTGTTCGTGCGTAAAGGTCTTCATCACCACCATATGGCAGAGGAACCGCAAATCCTTTTGCTCAAGATAATATCCGGTCTGGAACACATCCTGTGCCTGATGCCAGAAAAAAGCGGTCAGTTCGTCGCAATGCAGCACCAACCGACCAGGGCTGGCCATCGGCTCATAATGACCCAGAAGTTCTTCGCCTTCCTCTTCTACCACTGCCGGTGTAATATTACTGATTTCAAACCATTCCCCCAAATGCGGCGGCAATTTGATCCCACCCGTCAAATCGCCGTCTGCCGTCGCCAGCGGAACCCTTTTCAGTATCCGGTCCACGCAAATATCGACGATGCTCACACCATACACCTGCCCCGTGTTGCTAATTATATGGAATTTCTCTACTATTCTCGGCAATTCCTGCCTTTTCCATCATAATTTGTGATGATCTCCCGCGCCTTGTTCAGAATCCAGTCGTCCATCCATTCCTCGGCCCTAAACACGGTCGGCCCCGCTGTCGGCAAAGTTCCCCATGCTTCCTCTTCCTCCTGTAAAATTCCGTCCGTCAGAATCATCGGTGGTTCAATAGTCGCAAACTCTTCGCAACGGATTCCCTCTGCACTCAATTTCTCTAATGCTGAAGCACTGAAAGGCCGCATCAGCTCCGTCCACCAATCGGCATGCCTTTCGCCACAGCCTCGGCGGTTTGGGCCCGGTCATTCCGCTCTATGCCGTTCGGAACCCCAAACGATGCGAATTCTGACGACACGGCTTGACCGAGGTCTCCATTGCCAGCATTCGGGCAATTTCTGAGTCATCGGCTCCGCCGAGATATTCGACCTTCTTTTTCACCACTGCAAAATCGCCGGGCGTGAGGCAGCTAATTTTCAACGCAGTAGTCGGCGCCGCCTGCCCGAAGAACCGCCGGAAGGCCAATTCAATCTGCGTCGACGTCAGATAATCGAACACGGATTTGAAAGTAAAGCGCCGAAAAGCGGCGTCATCGACTTTTTCCGCCAGATTCGTAGTACAGATGAAAGGTAGCGGATGCCTTTCCATCCAAGTCAGCATTTCGTTCACATGGGACACCTCCCAGGAGTTGCGAGCTTCGCGACGACTATATATCAAAGAGTCCGCCTCATCAAACACCAACATTTTCTGTTGAACTTCCGCCTCCCGGAAGGCAGCGGCGATATTTTCCTCCGTCCCGCCCACCCACTTGGACAGCAAATCCGAAGCGCGTTTAAAGAGGACTTCCATGTTCAGCTCCCGCGCCAGCCAACGGGCGAACTCACTTTTCCCCGTGCCCGGAGGACCGGACAGGCAGAAGGAGAAGTCCCTGCGGTCGCTATTTTTTATGTTTGAAACGATCTGCGCCAATGGAACATCCGCCTGAATCAAGTCGAGCTCGAATGTTTCTGGCGGCTTCACCAGATTGCGCCGAATTCCGAGGAGTTTTTCCGACGCGCCCACCACTTGGCGCACTACGTCCAGTTTGCCACCGGCAAGCGAAGCTACGTTCACCGCATTGGAAAAAACACCTGGCGGCAAATCATACTCCTGGACCATTTTCGCCAGTTCCGCACCATTAACTTTGAGCTTTTTCCGGCGGCATTCCTTTTGCGAAATCGCTAGGCGCACTGCCAGCGGCAACTCGCTCATTTCCAGGCAATAGGTCATGCGTCTCAGGAAAGCTCGGTCCATGGATGCGGCATCATTGGTCAGCCAGAAAACCGGCTGGCGGCTGCTTTCCAGCATCCGGTTCATGTACACTTTACTGGGCGGGCCTTCGCAATATCCGCGCAGGGATCCGAAGACATCCTCGGCTTCGTCAAACATTATTGCCGCGGTGGGATCTCCGGTCAATATCTCTTGCAACATGCGCAGCCCTTCCATTCGCTCATGGCGTTTGGGCTCATTGCCCCGCTCATCCTGCTCGGCGACGGAGTAAAGAGACAGTCCGACCTGTCTGGCCAATGTTCGGCAAAATTCCGTTTTCCCCGTTCCAGGTTTGCCGTGCAGCAATATGTTGATGCCCCGGCTTTGGGCCTTGACGGCGCCGGAAAGAAGACGTTCCAGCAGCTCTCTTTCGGTTCCCAAATGACCAAAGTCGCTCCAGGCAAGACTCGGCGTCTGGCACTTGCCGATCAGCTCTTTTTTCAGATCAGCCGTCCTCAATTCCAACCCGGCCTCGCTGAAAATGCTTTTGATTTTGTCAGTTAGCTCGAGACAGTTAACATGGGTTGGATACTCAATCAATCCGCATCCCTCAAGTTTGCCGGAAGGCAAAAGCGCTTCCGCGATTTCGCGGGGTTTTCCATTTAGCATTCTGACGATGCAGTCAAAGAACGTCAGAGGCTTTTTGCGGCCGCGACGCGGGCTGCCTGACAGGTCTTCCGCCAAGTCCAAAAAATATTCCTGCGTTCCTAAACGGACAAACAAGCCAAAAACTTCTTGCTCGACTGACGACAGGCGAAAAAGTCCGCCCACTTTGCGCAGCGTTTTTTCGACGGCGCTTTTGGTTGCTGTTCCAAATCTAGAAGGATGTTTCCCAAGTCCCGCGAGCAAAATTTCCTGCCGGCGCAAGTTTGCCTCCGGATTTTCAGTCTTGCCCGCATTTTCCATCTCGGTTTCGTCAAAGCCGAGGATGTCAGCCTTATCCTTCGCCCAGTCCATGACGATCTCCATCACCTTGGGGCTGACATCTTTGGTCCGCAGCAGATTTGATATGTACCAACGAACCTTCGCCTCTTCGTAGCTGAAACCCATTGTGTTTTCCTCCTCGCTGAAAAACTGAAAGCGCCAGATCGCTCTTTCCGATTTGAATTTTAACAGTGACGCAGGACCGTCAGGTGTCCACTTCCATACTTTTTATTCATCTGCCGTCATGGCAGCGCAGGCCCATCTCTTCGATCCGCTGCCTGGCC
>CAZRQI010000154.1:0-4821 GCA_964602025.1 uncultured Veillonellaceae bacterium | reverse complement strand
GGTAAAGGTTGCGGACTTCCGGGAAGCGGTAGATGCGCGCGGCCAGGGCGTCGAACCCAACTTCGCGCTGCGGGGTGATTTTGACTTCGATCAGCGCCGACACGTCGTCCAGACCGGCTTTTTCCCAGTTGATAATGGGCTGGCATTTCACCAGGATCCGGTCATCTTCCAGCTCTTTCAGCCACTTCGCGACATCGGCTGCGCTGACGCCAAGCTGGCGAGCCAATTGGTCATGGGTCTGCTGGAAGTCCTGGTCCAGCAGTTTGAGCAGTTCCTGTTTCAAGGCGATTGTTTTCTCTTCCATTTGAAGTTCCCCCTTCGATGTTTTTGACTTGCGATAAAAAGTATTCAACTGTTGGAGCATTCTCATCTCTTCACAGATGATTCGGACGAAACAGGCGTTACGGGCAGCAGCGGAATCATTCCGTCGTTGTGGGGTTGCGCCGGCATCCGTAAGCCTTGCGCCTCATCTTCCCGGCCGGGCCCAAAGGCTCCATCCGTCGCCTGGACCCTGAAATCAACGTCCAGATTGATTTCGCCGGTCAGGATTCGCCGCATCGGCAACGGCTGACACGGCGCAAACCCAAGGCTTCTGCATGATTTCCTTGCTGCCCTTGCGATTCGGCATTTCTCTGCTAGCGAAAAGACCGGAGCATGAGATAAGCGGAGGTTAAGCGAAGCGTCGCAGCGTTCTCATCTCCGGCCTTTTCATGTTCAGTGGTGTTATGGGAAAATAAAAAGTTCCCGTCCGATTGCTCGGACGGGAACGCATTTGTCCCGTGGTACCACCAAAATTCAGCCCGTAGGCCCTCTTGCCCCGGTAACGTCGGGAACACGTTGGATTACAGGTCAGAATGCGACCTTTCTCCACAGCTCCGGGTTGGCTACGCTTCAGCAATCGTTCCGCCGGTTTTCACCCTGCCGGCTCTCTGTGGGAAGTGCAGAAACTTTGGCCCTTCATCGCCTGAACAATATACAATTTTCATTCGGATGATTGTTATTTATTATAAAGGGATAAACCGAATGTGGCAAGAGATATTTTTCGCCAAAGGGAAATTGGGACCAAATGCCCATAAAATCGGGACCAATGACCTGAATCAATTAAGACTGTGGCCGGTGGGGCGTTTCGGCAGGCGATGCTACAATGAATGTGAAGGTTTCTCGAATTTGCGCCTAACAGAACGTCGGGCGGGACATAAATTCGCTGGAGGGAACAAACATGGCGTTGCTGGAACGGCTGGAAAGCCAAAAAAATAATGAGACACCGCCGGCCGCAAAGACGGGGGAACGGCCCAAGGCAGCCGTCGCGCCCCGTATCGATCCGTTCCGGTCGCTGAAAAGCAAAATCCACAAGCGGGTCGTGGATGAACTGGGCGCCACCGAGATCGAACAACGGCAGCTCGAAGAGGCGGTCAACCGCATTGCCGATCAGACCATGGATGAAGAGCCAGTGCCGGTTCCCCGGTTTGAGCGCAGTCGCATCGTATCGGAAGTGGTGGATGAAGTGATGGGATTTGGTCCCATCCAGCCCCTGCTGAACGATGAAAGCGTCACCGAGGTCATGGTCAACAGCCCGACCCAAGTGTACGTGGAGCGCAAAGGCAAGCTGGTATTGACGGATGTCCGGTTCCGGGACGACGCGCATGTGATGCATGTGATCGAAAAAATCGTATCGCCGCTGGGCCGGCGAATCGATGAAAGTTCGCCGATGGTGGACGCCCGTCTGCCGGACGGCTCTCGCGTCAATGCCATCATTCCGCCGCTGGCGCTGAAAGGGCCGTCGATCACCATCCGAAAATTCGCCAAAGATCCCTTTACCGTGAACGATCTGATCGGCTTCAATACCTTTACGCCGGAAATGGCGAACTTGCTGCGGGCCTGCGTCGAAGGCAAACTGAATGTTGTCGTATCCGGCGGAACCGGTTCCGGGAAAACGACCACGTTGAACGTACTATCCTCCTTTATCCCGGCGGAAGACCGGATCGTGACCATCGAAGATGCGGCGGAGCTGCAGCTGCGGCAGGACCATGTGGTGACGCTGGAAACCCGGCCGGCCAATATCGAGGGCAAAGGCGCCATTACCATGCGGGATCTCGTCAAGAACTCGCTGCGGATGCGGCCTGATCGCATCGTTGTCGGCGAGGTGCGCGGCGGGGAAGCGCTGGACATGCTGCAAGCCATGAACACGGGTCATGACGGCTCGCTGACCACCGGCCACGCGAATTCGCCCCGCGACATGCTGGCCCGGCTGGAAACCATGGTGCTGATGGCGGGAATGGAGCTGCCGGTGCGGGCGATCCGGGAGCAGATCACTTCGGCGGTGGATTTGATCGTACAGCAATCGCGACTGCGGGATGGCAGCCGAAAGATTACCCACTTGACGGAAGTGCAGGGGATGGAGGGTGACATCATCACGCTTCAGGATATCTTCATTTATGAACAGAACGGCTGCGATGAAAACGGCAAAGTGATCGGCCGGTTCAAACCGACCGGCATCCGCCCCAAATTCCTGGAGAAGTTGACAGCTACGGGAGTCCATGTGCCGAACGAGATCTTCTGGGCTAAATGAGGAGGGTGTAGACATGTTGCCGCTGATTTTCTTTCTGACGTTTATCAGCATGTTCATCCTGGTCTTTATTGGCCTGCGGACCTACGCACCCGTGGAGGGCGCGGCGGAAATGCGGCTGCGGGCGCTGGACTCCATCATGGAGAACCGCACGGATTTGGACGAGGAATTAGCCAAGCCTTTTTCCCAGAGAATCCTGTTTCCGTTGAAAGGAACGGTGGCGGCGCGTCTGACCCGGTTTACCCCGCAGGCGATCCGACGGATGGTGGAGGAAAAACTGGCGGCCGCCGGCGGACTGGCTGGCCTGGGCGCCAATGAGTTCCTGCTGTTGATGCTGTTTTTGGCAATTGCGCTGGCGCTGACTGTTGGATTGATTCTTATGCTGGTCCAGGCTCGGCCCAACCAGGTGGTCGGATTTGCGGTTTTTGCGATGGTGACGGGCATCTATCTGCCGCTGTTCATTCTCAACCGGAAAATCAAAAGCCGGCGGCACAGCATGGTTCGGGATCTGCCGGATGTACTCGACTTGCTTACCGTCAGTGTGGAGGCGGGTCTGGGCTTCGACGGGGCTTTGCACAAATTGTCGGAAAAAATGAAAGGCGCGCTGGTGGATGAGTTCACCCGGCTGCTCAACGAGATCCGGGTCGGCGTGCCGCGACGCAACGCGTTGATCGCCATGGCCGGACGATGCAATCTGGAGGATGTCTCGGTCTTTACGACCTCACTGGTGCAGGCCGACCAACTGGGCGTCGCCATTGGCAACGTGTTGCGCATTCAATCGGCGGCCATGCGGGACAAGCGGCGGCAGCGGGCGCAGGCGGCGGCGATGAAGGCGCCGGTGAAAATGTTGCTGCCATTGGTAATGTTTATTTTTCCGGCCATTTTCGTGATTCTGTTGGGGCCGGCGGTCATTCAACTGATCGGGACTTTCGGGAACAAGTAAGGAGAAGTGGATAGAACAATGAAGTTGATCAACATGTCGCAAAAAACGGTTGTTTCCAGTAATCTGCGAATCGCCGATTCATTTTTCAGCCGACTGCGGGGTTTGCTGGGAACAGCGGCGCTTCCCCGGGGCGAGGCGCTGTTGCTGCGTCCCTGCAACAACATTCACATGTTGGGAATGCGTTATGCGATTGACGTCGCTTTCGTCAGCGCCACCGGGCATGTGTTGAAAACCGTGGCGGAGCTGGCACCGGGAGGTTTCGCTCGCTGCGGCGAGGCCCGCTGCGTTGTGGAAATGCCTTGCGGCACCTTGCACCAGACCGGAACCGGTACGGGAGATCTGCTGCTGCTGGCGGAGGATTGAAATTAAAAACAGGACTTCCCTTTTTCAGGCATCTACCCGTTTTCTGACGGGGGATGCTTGTTTTGTTGTGGAAAACTTTGTGCGTGTGATAAAATAAAAAGACAACAGCGGGGAGGAACGTGATTTTGCGGATGCGGCAAGCTCCAGAAATGCCGTTGCTGGCGGCGATGCAGGGGTATCTGGCGGAACAGGTTGCTCCGTTTCATACGCCGGGCCACAAAGCCGGCAAAGGCGCGCCGGAAGTTTTGCTGCAGCAGTTGGGTTCGGCGGCGTTGGCGCTGGATCTGACGGTAGTCCCCGGCTTGGGGGATCTGTTTGACAAACAGGGGCCGATCCGCGAGTCGCAGAAGCTGGCCGCCGCTTTATACGGGGCGGATGAAAGCTATTACCTGGTAAACGGCACGACCGGCGGCATCTACGCCATGATTCTGGCGACAGTCGGTCCGGGCGAAAAAATCATCGTGCCCCGCAATATCCATCGCTCCGTTATGGGCGGCTTGATTCTGTCCGGCGCCATGCCGGTGTTTGTCCAGCCGGTCGTCGACGATCGATTGCAGATCGCCATGAATGTGACGGCAGAGGCGATGGCGGCGGCGATGGATCGCCACCCCGACGCCAAAGCGGTGCTGTTGGTCAATCCCACCTATTACGGAGTTGCGGCTGACATCGTCACCATTACGGAACTGGCCCATCGGCGTGGCATGCTGGTGTTGGTCGACGAAGCCCATGGACCGCATTTTCATTTTTCGCCGCAGCTGCCGGTTTCGGGAGTTCGGGCCGGCGCCGATCTGGTAGTCCAGAGCACCCATAAAATTTTGGGGGCGCTTTCCCAGGCGTCCCTGTTGCATTGCCGACGGGAACGGATTGCCGTTCCCCGATTGGAAACCATGCTGCAATTGACGCAGTCCAGCAGTCCCAACTATATTTTGCTGGCTTCTCTGGAAGCGGC
>CAZRQI010000153.1:0-4837 GCA_964602025.1 uncultured Veillonellaceae bacterium | reverse complement strand
AGCACGATATACAGACAGGTGATGAACGCCGCCTTGCCGGCGGTGGTGTCCAGGATTCCGACCTGCTGGAGCGACGCGGCGATAAATAGAATCAGGCCGGCGACCATTCCCGTGGCGAAGACGGGAAGCGGGGCGGCTGACGGTGCGACGGGGGCCGGCTGCCGGCGGAAAAACCAGATCAGGGGCAGCAGGGAAAGGCCTCCCAGCGCGAACCGGATGCCGTTGAAGGTAAAGGGGCCCAGATGATCCATACCGATCCGCTGGGCGACAAAGGCCAGTCCCCAGATGGCGGCGGCGGTTAACAGGACAAGTGTTGCGCGTATTTGCATGATGCTCTCATTTTACGCCGTTTTGCCCGGATGGGCAATGTTGCAAAGAAGAAGCCGGATCGGACCTGCGTCCGATCCGGCTTCGCTATTTCCGGGCGGCAAGGACTTATTACCAGCCCGCTTCTTTCAGAAGTTCCACCGCTTTTTGCGGCACGAACACCTGGCCGTTTTTGGGAACTTGCACGACCAGCCCCGGCAAGACATGGGAGACTTTGCCGGTTTGGAGCCGATTGGAGTTGAGCGGCAGGTTCGCCCGGCGCAGGCCTTTTTCCACGATCAGGACGGGAGCATCGGGGTCGCTGGCATCGAGCCGGGTTGTCGCGCCGATGGCGAAGAACGCCGCGGCGGCGTCAACGAACAATTTCCGGCTGGCTTCCGCGAGATCGAAGCCCAGGCTATGGGCCGTGATTTTGGCGATGTCGGTATTTTGGATCAGCCCGGCCGGCTTGTTGGGACCAAAGGCGTACAAGAACAGGTCCTCACCGGTGTGGCCGGTGTAGATCCAGCCGATGCCGGCGCGTTTGCTGAGCATGGGGCCGATCACCGGGGACAGGCCGCGCTTTAGTTTCGCCTTCTGGATAGCGGCGACTTCCTCGTCGGTCAGGTCGTTGACGGCGAAATTCTGCATCATCTGAATCCGGATGTTGAACTCAGAGCGGTTGCCGGCGATCAGACGAGCCATGCCTTCACCGGTATAGGCGACTTGCTTCAGGGGACCGAGGACGTGTTCAAAGGGCAGTTTGTCATAGATCTTGTAGATTTCCTTGCGGCCGATGGCCATTCCGCCAGTGCCGTGGTCGGCAAAGGCCATGACCAGGGTCTGGCCGTCGCGGCGGGCGAAGTCGAGGGCGGCCCGGACTGCTTCATCATAGGCCAGCAGATCGCTGACCACGCCGGTCGGGTCGTTGTCGTGCGCGGCCCAGTCCACTTTGCTGGCTTCGACGAACAGGAAGAAGCCTTTTTCGTTCTTCGAGAGGGCGCCGAGGGCGGCGCGGGTCATCTCCGCGAGCGAGGGCTCGGCTGGGGCGAACTCTTTGCGATCAAAGTCATAGGCCAGCGCGTCCGGCGCGAACAGGCCCCAGGCCCGGCGGCCATTGAACGCGAGCAGTTCGTCGCGGGTCCGGAGCAGGGGAACGCCGTTGGCTTTCAGGATTTCGGTCAGGTCCTGGCCATCGGTCCGCACTCCGCCGCGTTCCTTGGGCAGCAGGTATTGCAGACCGCCGCCGAACACGACGTCGATGTTTCCATAGACCTGCTGCTGAGCGATCAGCGGGTAGCGGTCACGGAAAGGTGTATGAGCGGAAAAGGCGGCCGGACTGGCGTGCTGGATCTGGCTGGTGGCGACCAGGCCGACGGATTTCCCCATCAGGCGGGCGCCTTCCAGTACCGTGGCGACCGGTTTGAACTGATCGGCTTCGGCGATGGCCGGAACGCCGGGCATGGTTGTTTTTTCCGGCAGGATGCCCAGAAATTTGGTGTTGGACTTGTGTCCGGTCGCGAAGGCCGTCGCGGCGGGGGCGGAGTCGGTGATGAGCGATTCAGCGCTGTAGGTGCGCAAGCCGCCGACGAGGATGTCGTCGAGGGCCAGCGGCGCGCCCTTGTACCAGCGGGCCAAGGTGAGGTGGGCGGAGGAGGTGCCGTCGGTCATGAGCAGGATGACGTTTTTGGCGGGGGCCGCCCAGGCCGGCACGGGGAGCAAGAGGCAGACGATAAAGGCGGTCAGGAGGAGCCAACTGAAAGAGCGCTGTTGTTGTTTTTGCACGAGTATCCCTCCCGATTTTAAAGTGGGTGAAAAGGGTCAATTTTTCGCGGGTAGCACGGAATCATTCCGGCGCTGTGGGGTTGCGCCGGCATCCGTAAGCTTGGCGGCTTGCATTCCCGGCCGGGTCTAAAGGCTCCATCCGTCGCCTGGACCCTGAAATCAACGTCCGGGTTGATTTCACCGGTCAGGCTTCACCGCTGCGGCAACGGCTGACACGGCGCAATCCCAAGGCTTCTACATGATTGCCTCGCTGCCCGCTCAACTTGCTACAGGCCTGAAGCGGCAGGGCATGAGATAAGCGGAGGTTAAGCGAAGCGTCGAAGCGTTCTCATCCCTGCCGCTGAGAAATATATCTATTTTACGCCGAAGCGGGCATCCCACTCGGCGAGCAGGGCTTCGCCGGCGCTGACGCCGATGCGGTTCGCGCCGGCCTCCAGCATCGCCAGGGCCTGGTCGAGATTCCGGATGCCGCCGGAAGCCTTGACGCCGTAGCCCGGGCCGACCGTTTTGCGCATGAGCCGGATGTCGGCGGCGTCCGCCCCTTTGGCGGCAAAGCCGGTCGAAGTTTTCACGAACTGGGCCCCGGCGGCTTTGACCAGACGGCAGGCAGTGACGATTTCCTCTTTGGACAGTTCGCAGGTCTCGAGGATGACCTTCACCGGCGCGCCGGCCGCGGCATTGACCACGGCGGCGATGTCGGCGGTTACGGCGTCAAGGTCGCCGGCTTTGAATGAGCCGAGGTCCATCACCATGTCGAGTTCGTCCGCGCCGAGCGCCCGCAGTTTCGCGGCGGAGAACGCCTTGACCTCCGTCAGGTCCGTGCCGTGGGGAAAGCCGAGGACCGAACCGACGAGGACGCCGGAGCCGGCGAGTTCGCGGACGGCCAGCGCCGTATGGCGCGGCTGGACCATCAACAATTTGAAATGGTTCGCCCGGGCGCTTTGGCAGCCGGCCATAATTTCGGCCTCGGTAGTGGTCGGTTTCAGAATCGAAAAATCAAACGAGTTGGCCAGTTCTTCGCGTGTTATCATCATGTTGTCTTCCTTTCTTTCGTTCAGATGTCGTGGTTGGATCGCGACCGGCGGCTCAGCCCGGCAGGGCCACGATGTCGGCCGGGGATACGATCACGCCGACCGCCTCGCCTTCCTCGTGGACCGGGACGCCGATCATATAGGGTTCTTCCACGTGGATGACCTTGCCGTCTGGCAGGGCGATCTCATATTCGAGGCGGTCGCCGACAAAGGTGCGTAGCTGGACGGTTCCAGGCAGGGTTGGCTCGTCCGGTTTTCCCAGTCGGAGGCTTTCCGGCCGGACGACGAGCGACACCGCGTCGTTTTTGGCATAGGTCCGGTCCCGCAGGTAGCGGACCGCGTATTGTCGGCCATAGCACGACACTGGCAGGGATTCGGCTGGCTCGGCCGCCGCCAGCGCCGGCAACACATTGGCCTGGCCGATGAAATCGGCCACGAACAGCGTAGCGGGGTTGGCGTAGAGTTCGAACGGCGTGTCGATCTGTTCCACCCGCCCCTTGTTCATGACGACGATCCGGTCGGCGAGGGTCAGCGCCTCTTTCTGGTCGTGGGTCACATACAGGCAGGTCAGGCCCAGCTGTTTCTGGATGCGGCGGATTTCGAGGCGCATCTGGATACGCAGCTTGGCGTCGAGATTGGACAGCGGTTCGTCCATGAGCAGCACCTGCGGCTCCATCGCCAGCACCCGGGCCAGGGCGACCCGTTGCTGTTCGCCACCGGATAGTTGGTTCGGATAGCGCTGGGCGATGTTCGGCAGGCCGACCAGTTCGAGGCTTTCGGCGACTTTCCGACGGATTGCCTCGTCCTCCTGCTTGCGGGCCCGCGGGCCGTAGGCGACATTGTCGAAGATGGTCATGTGCGGGAACAGCGCGTAGTTTTGAAACACAAAGCCGATATCGCGTTTGTTGACCTGGATTTCGGTGACGTCGCGGTCATCGAACAGGATCCGGCCGCCGGACGGCGTCTCGAAGCCGGCGATCATCCGCAGCATGGTGGTTTTGCCGCAGCCGGAGGGACCGAGAAAGGTGACGAGTTCGCCTTGGCCGACCCGGAGACTGACTTCGTTGACGGCCCGGAATTCGACTTTATCCTTGACGAAGATTTTCGTGAGTTGTTCCAGGGAAATTGCAACCGACATGAATTTTCCTCCTTAACGGGAATAGCGCGGGTAGGCCAGACGGAACGCCAGGGAAATCAGGCCGCCGGCCGCGAACACGATCAAAATGAGTACCACCGAGAAAGCCGAAGCCTGGGCGAATTGCAGCTCGGTCATGCATTCGAGGATCCGGGTCGTCAACAGCGTCCAGTGGACCGATACCAGGAAGATGGTCGCGCTGATGGCGGTCATCGCCCGGATGAACAGGAATTTCATGCCGGCTGTCACCGCCGGAATGATCAGCGGCAGCGTCACTTTGCGGAAGGTGCCGAACGAGGATTCGCCGAGCGACAACGAGGCTTCTTCCAGCGACGGGTCGATCTGCTGCAGCGAGGCGATCGTGGAACGGATACCGGTGGCATCGTAGCGGAACATGTAGGCGGACACGAGGATCGCCATCGTGCCGGTCAGGACCAGCGGTCCGGTATTGAAGGCAATGACATAGGAAATGCCGACTACGGTGCCGGGCAGGGCATAGTTGAGCAAGGCGGCGAACTCCATGAACCGGCGGCCGGGGAAGCGCTTCCGCGCCGTCAGATAGCCGATCGCGGTTCCCAGG
>CAZRQI010000152.1:0-4880 GCA_964602025.1 uncultured Veillonellaceae bacterium | reverse complement strand
TTGCGTTCACGACAAGACCTCCCACCTGTTTGTGAAAATTTTAACTTTCTATATTGTAGCGCAATTTTATCAATTCGCCAAACTTGTGATTTTTTTCTCGATTAACAAGTTACACATTTCACTAATCAAGACGCGCGGTTCTTCTCTCGTAGCCAATTCCCGAATTCAATTGCACATTGTTCCGCCCGCCCGGCCTTTCCTTATCAAACTCTCCAGGGTCTCAGAAGAAAAACCAACGGATAACAAACGGCTGATGAGCCCATCTTTGTTGCGTTCCCAATACGAATAGGCCCAACTGTCCCTCTTTTTATCGGGAAACGCCACTAATACAACGTTAATTTCCCGGTCAGCGCAATCCCGTCCCAAAACCGCCGCAACCCGGGGCTGGACAAAATCAAACGATGACAGGGGCTGCTGCTTCATCATCAATGCGCCAAAATCCTCAATCGCCGCTCGCGCGTGCAACACGGCAACGGGTCGATTGAAGGAGAACTCGGCGTTTTCCTGCTCCGCCGACACCACTGAGCCTTGGACAAACATCATCCCGACCACCCAAATCCAGACAACCATTATCCGAACAAGAATCTTCATGGCTCTCTCCTCCCGCACTACTTATCTTAATTATTAATATTCTCGCAAAGCTTGGGCAATCCTGCTGTCCGGCGTTCCTTTATCGACTCGCCTCGCCGGTCGAGCGGAAACTCCGTGCCAAGATTTAACACATCCCTAATTTGGACTTAACACATCCCTTCCCCAACTCTGTCAAAATAAAGTTGGCGATTCATATTTTATGAATGCGGGAGGAAACTACAGTGGCATACGGCAATATTCTGTTCGTGATCTCCGATACAGGCGGCGGGCATCGCAGTGCAGCCGATGCAATGATGGAAGCGATCCGAAGAGTGGACGGCGGCAAAGCCCGGTGCGCGGTGACCGACTTGTTGCGGGAAACCGCTGTTCCATTGGTGCGAAACGCCCCGGAAATCTACGGTTACTGTTCCACGCGTCAAATCTGGCTGCATGATCTGTTTTTCCGGTTTACCAACGAACCGCAACGGATTGATTTATTATCGGCTTTGGTTTACGCCAAAGCGAAGGAAAACATCAAACGGGTCATTCGGGAAAATCGGCCAGATCTGGTTGTGGTTGCCCATCCTCTCGCCCTGCGACTCATGTGCGCCGCGCGCCGGGAAATGAGGGCCCAGTTTCCCCTAATCACGGTTGTTACCGATCTGGCGACTATCCACGCATCCTGGGCTTATAACGAATCCGACTTGTATCTCCTGCCGACGCAGGAAGCCCGACATGCTCTATTGCAGCATGGGATTCCAGAATATAAATTGATGTACACCGGCTTCCCCGTTCATCCGAAATTTTTCGCGTCGCAAGAATCCCAGGCCAGCATCCGACAAAAATTAGGAATCGCTCCGAATAAGAAAACCGTTCTGTTAACCAGCGGCGGCGCCGGCGGCGGCAAAGTAACGGAGTTTGTTGAAGCCATCGAAGCCCAGCGTCCCGATTGGCAACTCCTCGTTGTCACCGGCAACAATCGGAACGTGTTTGACTTTTTGAAAAACAGGGAACGGACTCGCCCCTCCACGCATGTCTTCGGATTCGTCCACAGCATGGAATGGTTGATGGTCGCCGCGGATGTCGTCGCCACCAAGGCCGGACCCGGAACCATCATGGAAGCGCGGGCGTTGCAACGCCCGTTGGCGGTTACCGGCGCCGTCGGGTTGCAGGAAACCGGCAACATCGACTATGTTTCCAAAAACAGCTTCGGCTTGTACGCTCCGGATGCAGTTTCCCTGATCAAAGCTCTCGATTTGTTGAGTTCGACGCAGACGACACCAGCGCCAAATTCCCGCGAAGCAGTCGACGGCGCTTCCCGAATCGCCGAAGTCATTCTGGAAAAAATGCAATGGGCGCGGGATCTTCCCGCATAAGAATTCCCGCGCAGTCTCCAGAACATTGTCCTAAAAAACAATCGGCCGGAAAAAACCGGTCGATTGTTTTTATATAAAAGTCATCGCGCCTTGAGGAGGGGAGTCAGGCAACGATGACAGACGATGGCGTTGTCGAACGACTGGTAAAAACAGCGGATTTCAGCGCGATCCGGTGAAAATATTCGAACAACCCCGCCGTGGAACGCTGCGCCAGTGGCAGCGCCACCGCCGTGACCCCTTCGTAATCGACAGTCCCTTTATCCAAATCGACCGCATCCAGCATTTCAGCCGCAATCCGAGCATTCGCCAACAACAGGTCACCTACCCGGTGACCGCCCAAATAAATCCCTAGGCTATTCACCGCATAGTTCCGGCAATATTTCATCGCCCAAACTTCATAATCCTGATGCCCATTGAACATTCTCCCGCGGGCATGGTGCGGCACGCAAAGATCTTGCACCAAATGGGCCGCCGCCCCTAAAAAGAAAGCCGCCTTGCGGCGATTTCCCCGGCGCGTTTCTTTAATTGCCCAATAAAAATATTGCTGGAAGGTATCCAAGGCATTCCCGAATGGCCAAATCCCGCGGCCGCTCTCCGCCTCCAGATAATGATCGATATTCTTCCATTGACTATCGGCCCAATAACCGCCGCGATTGATCTCACTTAAATAGGCGCCGAAAAACTCCGCGGGAGGAAACAGTGCGTCGCAAGACAAAATACGCAGTGCCTGAACATTGCAGAAAGCATGGGTCACGGCCGGTTTGTCAATAAATCGTTGCAATGGCGAGGCCGTAGCCAACAACACATGCGCAATCGGATTCATCTTCCCACCCCCGCTCGCCCTCTGTCCTCATTATAGCGCCGCGGCCGATTCAGTCGGTTAAGACAATGTAAAGATTCCGTTATCCTGTCGACAAAGATTCCCTGTTTCAAAAGGGACTTCCCCGACAGCCGCCGAATTATATTAATAGGAGATACTCATTACAGCGATAAAAAAGAGGTGAAAGCAGATGCCGAAAATCCACGCGCATGCCAAACGGCTCCGGATCTATATCGGAGAAGCGGATTCCTGGCAGGGAAAATCCCTTTACCGTGAACTGGTCCTCAAGGCAAAAGAGCTTGACCTCGCCGGCGCTACCGTATTTCATGGACGCATGGGGTATGGCGCCAACAGTCGGATTCATTCCGCCAGCCTGATCGATTTGTCCGCCGACCTCCCGATTCTGATCGAAATCATCGACAGCGAAGAATATATTCAAAAGTTTCTGCCGTATCTCGACAAAATGCTTAAGGAAGGCCTGGTGACGATTGACAATGTCGACGTCATCAAATATGGCCGAAAAGCGCCGAAGGAATAATCCCCGGCGCGGCATCCAAACCCTGATAAAAGGACAGCTCGGGCGTTGCCCGAGCTGTCCTTTTATCAGCCGCCCATAATGTGCAGCCACAATATTCCCACGATGGTCATCCCGATTGTCAACGGAAACCCGGCGCGAAAATATTGCCAAGCCGTCATGCGCACTTTCTGCCCAAGCGCGATTTCCGCCACGATCAGATTGGCGATGGAACCGGTAATCGTAAGATTGCCCGCCAGCGTGGAAAACAGCGCCAGTCCTTTCCACCAGACTTCCGGGTGCTGCTGTGGAATAAAAAACTTCAGCAGCAACACGGCCGGCACGTTGCTGACCAGATTGGAAACCACTACGGTTGCAACGGCAAAAACCGTCATGTTGTCAAAACCGGAAAAAGAAAACTTATTTAAGATATAGCGCATCAGACCGCTTTTTTCCACACCGGCGACGACGACAAACAACCCAATAAAAATCACTAAGAGATTGAAGTCAATGCTGGTGTATATTTTATTGGGTTTAACCCGGCGCGTGACGAGCAGAAACGCCGCGCCGGCTGTCGCCGCCAACGCCAGATCGATGCCGTTGACATAAGCGGCGATGATAGCCGCCAACGTGAGAAGGCTTTTGCGGATCAAATAACCATGCACCAGCAGTGGTTCCGCATTCCCCGGTTGGATCGGCTCCTTCAATTCTTCCCCGTACAGGCCGACCATGATTCCATAGATCCCAACCAGACCCATCCCGGCAACCGGAGCGGCCGAACTGAAATAGGCGCCAAAAGAAAGTCCGGACAAACCGCCAACCAGAATATTCTGCGGGTTGCCGATCAAGGTCGCCGCGCTCCCCATATTGGAGGACAAGGCGACCCCCAGCAGATGCGGCAGGGGATTGCATTGGAACTTCCGGCACAACAATAAGACCACCGGCGTGAACAGCAGACAGACAATGTCATTGATCGCCACGGCGGAAACAATACCGCTGACCGCGATAGTCGCCGCCAGCAACTGCCGCTGGTTTTTCACACCGCGGGCCACCATGTCGCCCAACAATTCAAAGAATCCGGCCAGTTTGAGGTTGGCCACCACTACCATCAGCGAAAACAGAATCACGATCGTTTTATGATCGACCGCCTGGCTGGCTTCCTCAAACGACATCACGCCCACGCCGATCATCAGCACGGAGCCGATGATTGCGGCGCCGGCCCTATCCACGCGGAAAACCGGGCTCTTCCCCAGCGTAAAAATCGCCAATACCCCCGCCATGATCCCGCCGGCCCAAATCATATCTGTTGTCAGTTCCACGTTTCAGCCACCTTTATTCCTTATCGGGTGAGGCCCCGATAAAATTATAGTGCAAAAACCTCGCCAACGGGGTTTTTGCACTATAATTTGTCATGTTTTGCGAAATCGGTCTCAGTCGATATTCAAATCTTCGCCATTCAATATTTTTTTCATATTCTTCATCGGGCACATTTTCCCGCACATGGTGCAGGTATCTTCATGCTCCGGTTTCGAAGAATCGCGATAGCGCCGGGCTTTCTCCGGGTCCATCGCCAATTCGATCATCCGCGGGAAATCGACTT
>CAZRQI010000151.1:0-4904 GCA_964602025.1 uncultured Veillonellaceae bacterium | reverse complement strand
TTTGTCCGGAATGCGGTTATTATGATGGAAAAGAAGTAATCAAACAGGCTGAATAAGATCAGTATTGATTTCTGTGCAGGAAAAGGATCGGGCATGCCTGGTCCTTTTTTTGTTGCAGGATCAGAATGCTCTAGCGTTAGGACGTGAAACGATGCCGGAACAAGTTTTGCCCGAAATATTCCGCATAGAAGTTCCCATTCCCCATAGTCCGTTGAAAGCAACCAACGCCTACCTGATTCGGGGCGAGGGGCGCAACCTTCTGGTGGATACAGGACAGAATCGGTCGGAAAGTCTGAATGCCCTGAACGAAGGACTGAGCAAGCTGTCGGTTGACCTTGGCGCGACAGATATTTTTCTTACCCATATGCATGCCGATCATTCCGGCCTGCTGCCGTTCTTCAAAACGCCAACAACTCGGATTTATGCCAGTGCGGAAGACGCCGACCGGGTCAACCATATGTTGACAGCCGACGACCCGATGAAAAATTTGTATCGCGCGGCCTTGCGAAATGGGTTTTCACCGGAAGAGGCCAAACTGGCCATTCGGCGCCATCCGGGCAATGCCGCCGGCAGCCAGGCGCCGCTGGAGTTTTCATATATCGAGGATGGCGATGAGATTCAAGTTGCGGAGTATCATTTTGTTTGCATTGCAACGCCCGGGCATACACAGGGACATGTCTGTCTATATGAACCCGAAAAGCGGTTTCTGCTTTCCGGCGATCATATTCTGGGTGATATTAGTCCCAATATTACACATTTTTTAGGTGATGGGGATCCTTTGGCGGATTTTCTCGGATCGTTGAAAAAATGTGAAGCCTTGATGGTGGGAAAGGTCTTGCCGGGTCATCGACGGATCTTTACCGATTGCCGCGGGCGGATCCGCGAATTGATTGAACATCATCAACGCCGTGCCGAGGAGGTTCTGCATATTCTGTCGGACGCGCCGGCAACCGGCTATCAGGTGGCCGCCCGGATGACCTGGGACATGGTTTACCGTGACTGGGCGGAGGTTGCGCCGGCCCAGAAATATTTCGCGACCGGAGAAGCCTTGTCGCATATTCATTTTCTGGAACGAAAAGGGTTGGTGCGCCGCAGGGAAGAACCGGAGATCGTTTGGTATTATCGGGCATAAATCGGAATTGTGGATACCCAATAGCGAGAAAAGTCAGATCTTTTGCGGATCGGACTTTTTTTATTTTCATATCTCTTGCATTGAAATCCAGTAGCGGCTATAATCTTTTTAGTAGCAGATAATAATATCAAGTGATATGAACTGGTGTGGATAAAATGGCGCGACAACCAAAAAAACTACGGCACGAGCAATTGAAAAACATGATGGAACGATCTCCTTTTGTTACGGACGAGGAGTTGGCTGCTCAACTTGAAGTTAGCATCCAAACGATCCGTCTTGACCGGATGGAGTTGGGGATCCCTGAGCTGCGCGAGCGGACCCGTCAGGCGGCGCAGGAAGCTCATGCCAACCCCAAAGCGATTGCCAGCCATGATATGACGGGCGAGATACTGGATCTTGAATTGGGTCATTCCGGGATTTCGACATTGGTAGTGACTCCCGACATGGTTTTTGAAAAAACCCATGTTGCTCGCGGCCATTATATTTTTGCGCAGGCAAACTCGTTGGCGCTGGCTGTGATGGATGCACCGGCCGCCGTCACCGGCGTCGCCAATATCAAGTTCAAGGCGCCGGTTCGTGAAGGGGAACGACTGGTTGCCAAAGCCGAGATCATTCGAACCCGCGCCAATAAAAATTTTATTTGGGTGAAGACACGTTCCGGAACGCAAGAAGTATTTCGGGCCAAATTTATTATGGTTTCGTTGGAAGGATGACAAAATTGATTAAAATTGCCGTAGATGCCATGGGTGGCGATTTTGCTCCGGATGAAATCGTTTTGGGCGCTGTCGAAGGTGCGCGCCAATATGGGTGCGAGATTTTCTTGGTTGGCGACGAAACCCGCATCCGCGAATCACTGCAAAAAGCGCCAGGGTGGGACCGGTTGCCGATTCATATTGTTCACGCATCGGAGACCATTGATATGCATGATCAGCCCGGGGCGGCCGTTCGTCGCAAAAAAGACGCTTCGGTTGTGGTTGCGGCGCGGTTGGTGAAAGAGCAGCAATGCGATGTGGCGATTGCTGCCGGGCATACGGGTGCGGCGGTTGCGTCGGCATTGCTCGGACTGGGACGGATTCCAGGCATTGAGCGGGCGGCCATTGCCACGGTTTTTCCGACTTTACGGGGTCGTACCGTGCTATTGGATGCCGGGGCAAATGTTGATTCCAAGCCGAAACATTTAATGCAAGCCGCCATCATGGGCTCGATTTATGCTGAATTTGTACTGGGAATTTCTTCGCCGCGGGTAGGCTTGTTGAATATTGGCGAAGAATCCACTAAAGGCAATGAACAGGCTCTTGCCACGTTTCCTTTGCTTAGCGAACTGAAAACCATAAATTTTATCGGCAATGTCGAGGGGCGGGACATCATGGCCGGCACGGTCGATGTGGTCGTTTGCGACGGGTTTGTGGGAAATATCGTTCTGAAAACTTCGGAAGGGCTGGCCAAAGCCTTGATGCAACTGGTTCGGGAAAGCATTGTGCAAGGGGGGTATTTGGCAAAATTAGGCGGATTGTTGATTATGCCGGCGATGCGGCAGCTGAAAAAGAAACTGGATTACGCCGAATATGGCGGGGCACCGTTGTTAGGCGTCAATGCCGGGTTTATGATTTGCCACGGCAGTTCCAAGGCCAAGGCGATCACGAGCGCTGTCCGCTCCGCAAAGGAATTTTATGACCAGCAAGTACTCGAACATATTCGGGAAAACCTGATGATGGAGGGAATGACCAATGACACAAGGAACTGAAAAAGCGGTGGGAATCATCGGGATCGGCAGCTTTGTGCCAGAAAAGATTCTGACAAATAAAGATCTTGAGAAGATCGTGGACACAAACGATGAGTGGATTTCCGAACGAACGGGAATCAAGGTCCGACATATCGTGGCAGAAGGAGAGAACACGTCGGATATTGCCGCCAAGGCGGCAGAGCGGGCGCTAAAAGATGCGGGGCTGACGGCTGACGACATAGATTTGATTGTTGTGGCCACGGCGACGCCTGATATGCTTTTTCCTGCCACTGCGTGTTTGGTGCAAAACAAACTCAAGGCGGGGAAAGCGGCTGCGTATGATTTGGCTGCTGGTTGTTCCGGATTTATGTATGCCATCGTTACCGCCAGCCAGTTCATAAAAACCGGATTGTACAAACATGTATTGGTGATTGGCGCAGAAAGCCTTTCCCGTATCTTGGACTGGACGGATCGAAACACCTGCGTTTTGTTCGGCGATGGCGCCGGCGCAGTCGTGTTGGGCGAAGTTCCTGAAGGATATGGAATATTAGGTTCGAATTTGGGCGCCGATGGTTCGGGGGGAGATTTGTTATGTCTGCCGGCTGGCGGTACAAGCAGGCCGGCGACGGAAGAAACCGTCAGGGAACGACTGCATTTTGTGCATATGGCTGGCAACGAAGTGTTTAAATTTGCCGTCAAGGTTATGGGTGAAGCGGCGCTCAACGCGTTGGAACATGCCCAAATTGATACATCGGAAGTGGATTGGTTGATTCCGCATCAAGCAAATATTCGCATCATCCAGTCCGCCGCGAAACGACTGAAAATGCCAATGGAAAAAGTCATCGTCAATGTGGATAAGTATGGCAACACCTCGTCGGCATCCATTCCGATTGCTTTGGAGGAAGCGATCCATGACGGCAGGATCAAATCCGGACAGGTCATCACGATGGTTGGATTTGGCGCCGGGCTGACATGGGCATCGGCTGTCATGCGCTGGTACCGGAAATAGTATTCCCGACTAACGTTGCTGTTCATAATGCGTTATGAGGAGGAAGATTGATGAGTAAGACCGCTTTTCTATTTCCAGGACAGGGTTCGCAATCGGTTGGAATGGGGAAAGAATTGGCCGATAATTTTTCGGTTGCCCGCCAAGTCTTTGAAGAAGCAGATCAGGCGTTAGGGTTTTCCATCAGTAATCTTTGTTTTGAAGGTCCGGAAGAAGAGCTCCGCAAAACTGTCAACACCCAGCCGGCGATTTTGACGGTGAGCGTGGCGACATTGCGTGTTCTGCAACAAGCCGGAATTTCGTTTGATATCACCGCGGGACACAGCCTGGGAGAATATTCCGCCTTGGTAGCGGCTGGCGTATTGGATTTTGCCGATGCGGTCCGCTTGGTCAACAAGCGGGGACAGTATATGCAGGAAGCGGTCCCGCTGGGCGAAGGCGCTATGGCGGCGGTAATGGGAATGGAGCGGGAAAAGGTCGTTGAGATCTGCGCCGAGGTGGAAAAAGAAGCTGGAGCCGTACAGGCGGTCAACTTCAACTGCCCCGGGCAAATTGTGATCGCCGGGAAGACGGCGGCGGTCGAAAAGGCGGCGGCGGCATTGAAAGCTGCAGGCGCCAAACGAGCAATCATGTTGCCGGTGAGCGCTCCTTTCCACAGCACATTGTTGCAGCCGGCTGCTGGAAAATTGGCATTGGAACTGGATAAAGTATCTTTCCGTGAACCCAAGCTGCCGGTCGTGGCAAATGTGACCGGCAAGATTTCCACCAACAGCGCTGAAATCAAGCAACTTTTGGTGACTCAGGCAGCCAACCCGGTTCTTTGGGAAGATTGCGTAGCGACGGTAGCCGCTTACGGTGCCACAGTCAGTGTGGAGATCGGTCCGGGGAAGGTTTTGACCGGTTTTACCAAGAAGATTGCGCCGGAAATTGTCACGTTGAACGTAGAAGATATGGAGTCCCTGCAAAAAACGCTTGATTATTTCAAGGAGGTCCGTTAGAATGCTATTAGCTGAAAAAACGGCGCTGGTTACCGGCGCTTCAAG
>CAZRQI010000150.1:0-4914 GCA_964602025.1 uncultured Veillonellaceae bacterium | reverse complement strand
CTGGTCCGGACCATCCTGTCGATCTTTTTCCTGATCCTCTGTTTGCCGCTGGTGTTTTATTTTGATCCGCTGATCTTGCCGTGGTTCGACCGGGAGGCGATCGTGCGCGGCGCGATTCTGCTGGCGGGGCTGGTCATTGCCGGAATGGCGGTGCTGCGCACCCGGATCTCCGACCGGATCGCCGTGGTTGTATTGAAGAGGTTCCCGGTGCGCTGGCGGTTTCGGCTGATGAAGATTTATCGGGACATGCGGGGTGCGCTGGGGATGATCGCGGTCTCGCCCAAAGCGGTCGGCCTGGCCTTTTTGGAATCGGGAATCAGTTTGTTGTTCTTGTATGCCATCGTGCCGATGCTGTTCGCGGGATTGGGCGCGCAGTTGGACTGGTTGCAGGTATTGGGACGGATGATTTTTTTGAATCTGTTGCTGTATTTTGCGCCGACCCCCGGTGGGGCCGGCGTCGCCGAAGGCCTGTTCATCAGCAGTTTCAAGCCGTTTCTGCCGCTCGGGACCGTTGGCGTTGCGGCGGTCGCCTGGCGGATTTTCGCCGAATATCTGCCGGCCTGCATCGGCGGGTATTTTACGCTGAAGGTGTTCGGTTCCCGGGCCGGGGATAAAAAATAAGCGCACGGAAAGGGACGATGAAAATGAAAATACTGGTTACCGGCGGCGCCGGATTTATTGGCTCGCATATTGTGGATCAGCTGTTGGCGGCCGGACATGAGGCCGTGGTTTTGGACGACCTTTCCACGGGAGCGCTGCAAAATGTCGCCGCCGCCGCAAAATTCATCAACATGGATATTCTGGACGGCAACCTTCTGAATGTTTTCGAGCGCGAGCGGTTCGACGGCGTCTGCCATCTGGCGGCGCAGACCATTGTTGGCTCGTCGCTGGAGCATCCGGATGTCGACGCCCGGGTCAATGTGCTGGGGACACTGCAGGTTCTGGAGGGATGCCGGAGCACCGGCGTCGACCGGATCATTTTCGCTTCCAGCGCCGCGGTATACGGCGATACGGCGCTGTTGCCGGTGCCGGAGGACGCGCCGAAGCAGCCGGCGTCGTTTTATGGGCTGAGCAAGTTGACGGCCGAGAAATACATCCAGATGTATCACGAATTATACGGATTGCATTATGTGATCCTGCGTTATGCCAATGTGTACGGCGAACGGCAGGGCGACCGCGGCGAAGGCGGCGTAGTGAGCATTTTTTCCCGCGCCGTGCGCCGGAACGAAGGACTGCGGATTTTTGGCGACGGGGAACAGACCCGGGACTTTGTGTATGTCGGCGATGTAGCGGCGGCGAATGTTCGGGCGCTTACAACGACGGCTACCGATCGGGTGCTGAATGTTGGCACGCAGACCGAAGTGTCGGTGAATCAGCTGGCGGAATTGCTCGCGGAGGTGTCCGGCGCCCGGTTTCCGGTTGCTTACGAGCCGGCCCGGCCTGGCGATATCCTGCGGTCCATGCTTCGCAATGCCGACGTGCGCCGGCATCTGAGCTGGGAACCGGCGACCAGTCTCAAGGAAGGACTGGCCCGGACCTATCGGTCTTTGCATTCCTGAGGGACGAAGATCCCGGATCGTTTCGACTTCGACGGATGGGTTTGGGTTCTTTTCGAGTCATCATGACCCAAGAATATGTGGCGGGAGGATAATGGATTGAGAAAATTCGGCGCGGAATTTTGGGCCATATTGATAGTTACGGTGTTTATCATGTTTTTCCAATTGGGCGGGTTTCCCCTGTTGGATCCGGATGAGCCGGTATACGCCCAGACCCCCCGGGAGATGCTGGCGGCGGGCGATTTGCTGTCGCCACGGATTTATGGTGACTATTGGTATGACAAACCGCCGATGTATTACTGGCTGGTGGCCGGAGCGGCGAAAATTTTCGGCATGGGTGAGTTTGCGGCGCGGTTCCCGTCGGCGCTTTTGGCTGTCGCCGGGTCCGTGACCCTTTATTTTTCCGTATCGCGGCTGATCTCGATCCGGGCTGGGGTGTTCAGCGCCCTGATCCTGTCGGCGAGCATGGAGTACTTTTACCTGGGCAAAGCGGCGGTGACCGATATGACGCTGTCGTTCTGCCTGATGGTGTCGCTGTTGTCTTTCATTGAAAAACGCTATTGGCGGTTTTATCTGTTCGCCGCGCTGGCGGTCGTGACCAAAGGCCCGATCGGCTTGTTTTTCACCGGCTCCATCGCCTTTTGCTATCTCCTCGTGATGAACCGCTGGCAGGAACTGCGGCGCATGTCGATTCCGACGGGAATCGTTCTGTTCACCGTGGTGGCTGCACCCTGGTATTTGTTCATGACTTGGTTCCATGGTTCGGCGTTTGTGGATACTTTTCTCGGCTTTCACAACGTAACCCGCTTTACGACGCCGGAGCACGCAGGCGCCTACTGGTACTACTATTTTCCGGTGCTGCTCGTCGGCTTTTTCCCCTGGACGCCGATCCTCGGGCAGTCGCTGTGGGCGGCGCTGACGACGAACCGCAAGGACCGGCCGCTGCTGATCTTCTTCCTGATCTGGGCGGCGGTGGTGTTCGGGTTCTTTTCCGTCTCCGCCACGAAACTGGTTTCCTACATTTTGCCGATGTATCCGGCGCTGGCCGTCATCACCGGTTGGTATCTGGACCAGGCGCTGGAATACGGACGCGACAAACCCCGGTTCAGCTGGATCGTCGGACTGGTCATCCAGGGAGCACTTCTGATCGGCGGGATGTTCAAGGTTCTCGATACGATGCCGCATCTGGAAGCGGGAGTGCTGGGCTTTTCCGGCGTCATTCTGGTCATGACCGTCGCTTCGGTCTTTCTCATTTGGCGGCGGAACATCACGGCCGCATTCGGCGTCCATGTCGTGGCCATGATGCTGTTTGCCGCTGTGGCGACATCCCTGGTCATGCCGGCGCTGGTTCCTTCCCTGTCCTGTCGGGAGATCGCGGCGGAATTTCACAAGCATTATGACGGAACCTCCACCATGCACGTGCAGAAGTTTCTGCAGCCGGGCATGGCTTTCTACGCCGGTGTATTCGGGCCGGAGTTCAAGACGGACAACCAGCTGGCCGCCTTATTGGCGCGCGGCGAGACCGGCTATGTCGTGGCCCAGCGAAAAATGGCCGAAAAAATACCGCTCAGCGAGCGGCAAAAATTGGTCGAATTGGCTGCAGCGGCAGACAAGGTGATTTACCGGATCCGGCAGTAATGCGTCCCGATCAGGACAGCAGCGTTGCCGGGTCGGCTTCCGGATCGTCCGTTGAGGGCGTCGGGTAAAAGAACTGGATAAATTCCGGTTTGAAGGTGTCGCGGGACAAGGCCTGCAACAGGGAATCAGTGACGGCGGATTCGAATTGCACCAATTCGTTCAGATCGATGGAGGCATCCTCGACAATGACGATCAGGTAGGGTCGGGCTTCCGGGGCATCGGCGGGAACCTCGTCCCGGTCCAGGGGCAGTCCGGGAATGATCCGCACGGTGGCGATGTATTCGCCCGCCGCGCCGTTGATCACGCCGCGGTAGATATTGAACCACAATGTTTTGGCGACTTTGAGCGTATACGAGCCGGCAGTTGTTTCAAACATGATATGACCTCTTTCTGTTTAGATTACTTCGATATTATAGCACAGCCGGCTGGTCGAGTGAAATCGGGATGGTGATTAAGAATATCCACGACGGCGCGGCGCAGGCCTCGCCGTTTTTTGTATTTGAATCGTTGCGATTCCGGTAGGGCTGTTCATAGCTAAAATACTTTGTGCAATCGCACGGGATTAAAATATACAAAATACAATCCAAAAACATAAGGGTTTTTGCAGGGGAAAGAAAATACGCGTTGAATATAAATTATGTTATCAACGCTTGATAATAAAGGAGGCGGTCATTGCTTTTCTTGTGCGCGTCAGACAATAATAAAATGAAGATCAGGAGGGTTCACATGAAAAAAACGTTTGCGCTTCTCGTAGTATGTATGCTGGTTATTGGCCTTTTGGCCGGATGCGGCGGCGGAGACAAAAAAGCTGCGGCGCCCGCGGCTCCCGCGAAGAAAGTGTTCGTCAATGTAGCAACAGGCGGCACGGCTGGCGTGTATTATCCGCTGGGCGGCGCCATGGCTGAAATCTTCAACAAGAACATTCCCGGCATGAATGCCAGCGCCCAAAGCACCGGCGCATCCGTCGCCAATATCAACCTGATCAAAGACGGCAAGGTCGAGCTGGCTCTCGTGCAGAACGACATCGCTTATTATGCGGCCAATGGAACCGAAATGTTCAAGGACAAAAAGGTTCCCGGCCTTCAGGGAGTTGCTTCCCTCTACAATGAAACCATCCAGATCGTAACGATCGAAGACAAAGGCATCAAGACGGTTGCGGACCTCAAAGGCAAGCGGGTCGCAGTCGGCGCTCTCGGCAGCGGCACCGAGGCCAATGCCCGTCAAATCATGGAAATCTTCGGCATCACTTATAACGACATCAAACCGCAATACCTGTCCTTCGGCGAAGCCGCCAACGGTCTCAAGGACGGCAACATCGACGTTGCCTTCGTAACCGCCGGCGCTCCAACCGCCGCAATCCAGGATATCGCCGCCCAGCATAAAGTGGCGCTGGTCAGCATTCCCGCCGACAAAGCGGAGGCATTGATCAAAAAGTATCCGTTCTATGCCAAACAGACCGTCAAGGCAAAAACCTATCCGACCATTGCTGCTGACGTACAGACCGTCGCCGTGAAGGCGATGCTGGTTACCAGCGAGAAAGTGGATGCTGACCTGCTGTACCAGATGACCAAGGCGATGTACGGCAACCTCGACCGGATCAAAGCGGCGCATGCCCAAGGCGCCAACATTTTGAAAGCGACCGCGTTGGAAGGCATGGGAATCAAGTTGCATGCCGGTGCCGACAAGTTCTTCAAGGAAAAATAAGACCAGACTGCGGACA
>CAZRQI010000149.1:0-5056 GCA_964602025.1 uncultured Veillonellaceae bacterium | reverse complement strand
ATATCGGCCAGGGCGAGATCATCATGAAATACGGCGAGGTGATCGGTCGGGCCACGAAAAACATCAGTGTCGGGCAGCATGTCCATGTTCACAACCTGGAGAGTTGCCGCGGCCGTGGCGACCGCTAGGAAAAAGGGACGGGAGGAATTGGACCATGGAGAAAAAATGGAATGTTTACGTCACCCGGATGATTCCGCAGGAAGTGCTCGACGAGCTGGCGCAGCACTGTGATGTGGAAGTCAATCCGGAAAACCGGCCGCTGACGAAAGCGGAACTGATGGAAAAAGTGCAGGGTCGGGACGCGGTGTTGACGCAAGCCGGCGATATCGTCGATGACGCGGTGTTGGCTGCGGCCGGGCCGCAGTGCAAAATCTTCGCCAACTACGCCGTCGGCTACAACAATTTCGATTTGGCGGCGGCGGCGCGGCATCAGGTGCTGCTGTCCAATACCCCGGATGTAGTGACCGACTCGACGGTGGAGATGGCCTGGGCGTTGTTGTTCGCCGTTGCCCGGCGACTGGTCGAGGCCGATGCCTATGTCCGGACCGGAAAATTCAAGGGATTGGACCCGATGCTGCTTTTGGGCACCGGCCTGGCCGGCAAGACACTCGGCGTGATCGGCACCGGCCGGATTGGCGGCAAGTTCGCCCAAAAGGGCCGGGCCTTCGATATGAAGATCATTTACAACGATGTGGCGCCCAACGCCAGGTTTGAAGAGGAAACCGGGGCCACCTACGTGGAGAGGGACGCCCTGCTGGCGCAGGCGGACTTTTTATCGCTGCATGTGCCGCTACTGCCGGCGACCCGGCATTTGATCAGCGCCCGGGAACTGAAGCTGATGAAAAAAACGGCGATTCTGATCAACTCATCTCGCGGACCGGTCGTCAACGAGGCGGATCTGGTCCAAGCACTGAAAGACGGCGAAATTCGCGGCGCGGGGCTGGATGTTTTTGAAAATGAACCGGCGCTGGCGCCGGGGTTGAGCGAACTGCCCAACGTTGTGATGGCGCCGCATCTGGGCACGGCGACCCATGAAACGCGCCTTGGCATGGGTCGGGTGGCGATGGCCAACATTCTGGCGGCTTTGCGCGGCGAAACACCGCCCAATAAGCTGTAACACTTTCACGGATGCGATCGGGAGAGGAGGGACGCTGTTACAACCCGGATTTATTGCATAAAATCTAAAACAAAACTGTGAGGGGGAGAATCATGTCAAAATTATCAACACGGATTATTGCACTCGGAGTCGCCATTTTCATGCTATCCATGCTGCTCGTCGGTTGCGGCGGCGGGAATAAGAGCGCCGGCGGCGACAAAGCGGCGCCGCAGAAAGTCGTCCTGAAACTCGGCACCGAAACCGCTCCGTCCCATCCGGAGACCAAAGGTTCGCAGAAACTTGCCGACCTCGTCAAGGAAAAATCCAAAGGAACTTTGGAAATTCAGGTTTTTGACAGCGCCAAAATCGGCAGCATGAAAGAACGGACGGAAGGCATGCGCCTCGGCACGGTCGACATCTCGACATCATCCGTCGGCTTCCTTGCTTCGTACATCCCGGTTCTCGGCGTATTTGACCTTCCCTACATTTATAAGGACAAAGCCCATGAATTCCGCGTTTTTGACGGCGACATCGGCAAAGAGATCGACAAGAAAATGCAGGAGAAAGGCTTCCGCGTTGTCTGCTATTTTGATATGGGATCCCGTCAGATCACCAACAACCAGAAACAGATTAACACGGTAGCCGATCTCAAAGGCATGAAGATCCGCGTGCCGCAAACCGAAGCCAGCATCGAAGGCTTCAAGGCACTGGGCGCCGCCCCGACGCCGATGGCATTCAGCGAAGTATACATGGCGCTGCAGCAAAAAGTCGTCGACGGCCAGGAAAATCCGTTGTCGGTCATCGTGTCCGCCAAGTTCAACGAAGTCCAGAAATATCTGTCTCTGACCAACCATCAGTTGTTCATCCAGGTGCTGTCCATCAGCGAAAAGACCTGGAAAAAACTTTCGCCCGAACATCAGAAGATCCTGATGGAAGCCGCCAAAGAAGCCCAGGCTTACGAACGGGAAATCGCCGCCAAGGAAGAGACCGAACTGATCAAGACACTCAAGGATAAGGGAATGACGATCAACGAAGTCAAGGATGTCACGCCGTTCGCCGAAGCCGCCAAACCGCTGCGGGACATCTACATCAAAAAGTTGGGCAAGGATGCTCAGGATATGTTCGGCAAAATCGACTCGGTCCGCAACAAGTAAGCTCCCGGTCCGCGGAACTTCTCCGGCGTCGCTGGTCGATGCCGGAGAAGCCGCTTGCCTTTGCCCCGTGAACTGTAGAAAGTGTTCTGAAGGAGCATGGAGTAATGAAGGTTAACAAAATATTGGATGGCGTATCCGTCCTGTGCATGGTTCTGATTCTGTTGCTCGTCATAGTCCAGGTTGCAATGCGCTACCTGTTCAATTCGCCACTGACCTGGTCGGAGGAACTGGCGGTCTTTGTGATGATTTGGCTGACCTTCATCGGGTCGCTGATCTGCATGCGGGACAAGGAACATATTGAAGTGACGATTCTGGTGGATCATTTGCCGCGTCCGCTGCAGCGGATTGTCGTGGCATTCAGCCGTCTGGCTTCGGTGTTCTTTCTGCTGGTTGTGGCCTATTATGGCTTCGAACTGGTCATGGAAAACATGACGGTCACTTCTCCCGCCAATAAGATCAGCATGGGCCTGGTGTACACGATCATTCCGCTGAGCTCGCTCGGCATGGTATTCTATTTGGTCAAAGAGATCGCGAAGGGGGAATAGAGCCGGTGGAAGTCGTAATTATCTTTTTTGTCATGCTGGGTCTGATGCTGCTGCGGGTGCCGGTTGCCTTTTCGATGGGACTGGCGGCGGTTGTGGCGCTGATCATCGGCGATATTCCGCTTACCCTCGTTCCCCAACGCATGTTCGGCGCATTGGATTCGTTTCCGCTGCTGGCCATTCCATTGTTCGTTTTTGTTGGCGAAGCCATGAACACCGGCGGCATCACCCACCGGATCTTCAATTTTGCCCGGGAATATGTCAAGCACATTACCGGCAGCCTGGGACACGTGAATGTTATTTCGAACATTATTGTGGCCGGCATGTCCGGTTCGGCAGTGGCGGATGCCTCCGCCATCGGTGTCGTTGAAATCAAAGCAATGGAAAAGGATGGGTTCGACCGTGACTGGTCCGCCGCGCTGACTGCGGCATCGTCGACCATCGGGCCGATTATTCCGCCCAGCATTCCATTGGTTGTCTATGCCATAATCACCGAAACATCGATCGGCCGCCTGTTTTTGGGCGGGGTTGTCCCCGGTTTTCTGATGGGGGTTTCCTTGATGGTCATGGTATATATTATGTCCAAACAGCGGGGCTACAAAGTCGAACCCAAAGCGACCTGGGGCGAACGGCTGACAGCTACCTGGAAAGCGATCCCGTCCTTGTTGACGCCGGTCATCATGTTTTCCGGGATTGTCTTCGGAATTGTCACGCCGACCGAAGGCGCCGGCATCGCCGCCGCCTATGCGATATTTCTCGGGTTTGTGATTCACCGGGAAATGACGCTCGCGGAACTGTACCATATTCTGCTGCGGACCGTGCATTGCACGGCGGTCATTCTGATGATCATCTGCAGCGCCTCGGCCATCACCTGGGTTGTTCAGACTTCCGGCCTGCCTAATTTGGTAGCGGGTTGGCTGCTATCGATCACGGACAGCAAAACGCTGCTGCTGATCCTGATCAACGTGGTGCTGCTGATCATGGGTTGTCTGCTGGAAAGCAACTCAATCATCATGATCATGGTGCCGGTGCTGATGCCGCTGATTAAGGCGTTGCACATCGATCCGGTCCATTTCGGCGTGTTTTTCATCCTGAACGTCATGATCGGATTGATCACGCCGCCGGTCGGGATGTGCCTGTATGTGATCACCAATATTTCCGAGGTGTCTTTCGACAAGCTATCCCGGGCGATCATTCCGTTTATTATTCCGCTGGTCGTGGTGTTGTTTCTCATCACGTTCATTCCGGACCTGGTCATGTTCCTGCCCAATCTGGTGATGGGGCTGGATAAATAAGAAGAAAGAAGGGGTACTCATGAAAACTGTGGTGGCGGTTTATACGGCCATGGCCATTGGCTTGATGAACGATATCAAGCAACTGGTCGCCGAAGAAATCCCGGATTGCCGTCTCATCAATATCGCCGATGATTGCCTGATCCAGGACGTGATCAAGGCTGGCGGGCCGACCGTCGGCGTGACCCGGCGCCTGCTCGCCTATTATCACGCGGCGGAAGACGCCGGCGCCGATGTCATCCTCAATACCTGCTCGTCGATCGGTGAAGTCGCCGACATCGGCAAAAAATGCGCCAAAGTCCCTCTCGTCAAAATCGACGACGCCATGGCCCTCAAAGGCGTGCAAATGGGCGACCGGGTCGGTGTCATCGCCACGTTGCCGACTACGCTGGGCCCGACAGTCCGGTTGGTTCAGCGCAAGGCGGACGAAATCGGCAAGAAGGTCGCGGTCGTCGAAGGCCTGGCCAAGGGCGCTTTTGAAGCGTTGATGTCGGGCAAGGCCGAAGAACATGACGCTCTGATCCTGCAGACGGCCAAAGACATCGCGTCACAGGTCGACGTGATTGTTCTGGCGCAGGGCTCGATGGCCAAGATGCAGGAGAAGCTGGCGGAGGCGACCGGCAAACCGGTGCTCTCCAGTCCGCGATTGGGCGTGCAGGAAGTGCGGGACATCCTGAAGGGGGCGGCGAAATGAGCTGCGATGTTGCAAAACTGATTGATCAGGCGCGGCTGCTCCGCCGCGATGTGGTGAATACCGTGTATCTGGCGAAGGACGGACATCCGAGTCCGGCCCTGTCGTGCGCCGATATTGTGGCGGCGTTGTTCTTTGAAGTGCTGAATATTGATCCGGCCAATCCCAAATGGGCGCAACGCGACCGTTTCGTTTTGTCGAAAGGCCATGCCTGCCCCGTTCTGTACGCGGCGCTGGCGCGGCGGGGCTATTTCTCCCGCGACGAACTGCCCGGACTGCGC
>CAZRQI010000148.1:0-5060 GCA_964602025.1 uncultured Veillonellaceae bacterium | reverse complement strand
TCCAGGGCCGGCTCAACTTCTCCGCCCAGGCCAGCGGCCAGGGCGACGGGGATCATACCAACGCCGACGGAACCTTCAACATGGGGGCCGGCTCGATTTCCGGCATCGCCTTCGATGCCCTCACTGGCAATTTCGCCAAACGCGGCCCCGCCATGCGCTACTACAACCTGCGGGCGACCATCGGCGGCCAGGTGATTGCCATCGACGACGCCGACAGCCTGAACTCCCTCAAAACCCTGATCCGTCTGCCGCTTGTCCCCAGCAAGCCGGAACTGCCGAAAGCGCCGCAGGTTCCCACCCTGCCCGGACTGCCCTCCCTGCCCCGGCTGTTCTGATTCAAGTTCCCCTATATCACAACCGCACAAATCCGCACAAAAAAGAGGACGGCGCGCCGTCCTCTAAATTTTTCCCGCTGTTTACTTGTCTTTTCGCTTGTAGGCTTCCGACGCGTCCCAGCGCCACTGCCAATTCTGAAGGTACAGTTTCGCCAGCTCCTTGTTGCCACGGATCACCAGCACGTTCTCCGCGTTGCGCTCCTCCGCCGCCTTGGTGAAGTTGAAGCTGCCGGTAATCACGGTTTCCCCGTCAATAATCATAATCTTGCTATGGGCGATGGCGAAATCATCGTCGATCCGCACCGGAACCCCCGCATTCGCCAGGAAGGTCGCCGAAGTGTATTTCTCGGTTTCCTGGCTCTTGTCCAGCACGACCCGGACGTTCACGCCGCGCTTGTGCGCTTCCAGCAGCGCCTTGGCGATATCGGCGTTCGTGAAACTGTAGGCCTGCACCTGGATGATCTTTTTCGCTTCGCCGATCGTCCGGATGATCAGGGCAGCCCCGCCGCCGTTCGGGCTGAACGCCACCTCGACGGTTCCGGTCGCCTGCACCTTGTTCGGCTGCCGGATCGCGGCCGGCATCGGAGTTTTCGCGGCCTTCGCCTGCGACATCGCCGCTGTATCGGCCTTGGTCTGGCTGGTTTTCGGCGGCGTCGCCGGCGCTCCGCAGCCCCAGACCGAGGCGAGCAGGGCGGACAGCACCAGCAAAAGGACCGCCTGCAGCCAAATCTTTCTCTTCACGTGAACTCTCCCATTCCTGTTTTTTCGTCAGTCAAACAGCACGAGCGCCATCACTTCGAGATTCTCGGTCCCGGTGTTCTCCAGGCCGTGGCTCTCGCCGTTTTTCGTATAGATCACATCGCCGGGCCCGACGGGGAATTTCACCCCGTTGTCGTTGATCATGCCCTCGCCCTTCAGGATGTAATAGGTTTCAAAATCCCCCTTGTGTTGATGAAAGCCAATCGAGGACCCGGGCAGGATCACGTTGTGGGCGAACAGCCGCCCTTTGCCGCAAAACTCCTCCGGCGCCAGCAATTTTTTCATCCGCACTTCGCCTTCGCCGCCAAACCGGTTCTGGTAGGACTCCACTTGCAGGTCCGCCGCTTTTTTGATCATGTCTTGCCCTCCTCGTCGTACTGATTTGCAGGTGTCAGGAATTCACGATCTCGGAAAAGTAGATCACTGTTACGATGTCATCCGGCAATATGCGTTTCTGGTATTTGCCCTGGAAATATTCGCGCAGATCCTCGACGGTTTTGATGTCCGGGCTTTGATGCCGCAGGTCGTTCATCGTCAACGCGTAAAACTCCTTGGTGTAAGACATGTCGATCATGGCGTCGTAGAGTTTCCGCTTCGGTCCGTATTTCGGACCGGAAGTGATCCAGACCACCGAATTCTCCGGATAGCAGTCCCGGATGTCGCCCAGCCGGACCGTACAGTCTTTGGCCCGGGCGATCAGCAGCGCTTCGTTTTGCGACCATTCAAAATTGAGTGCAAACACGTTATTCCCTCCCGGCGTTTATTCCTGTGTAAAGAATTCGCTTCCGGCCGGCTTTTTCCTGCCCGCCGGACGACTCGCCCGTCCCGCCTATAATTCGCTGAACTTCTGGTTCAGGATCGGATAATGCCGCCAGGTGGCATAATCGAAGTGCCACCATTCCTCGGGATAGACCGAGAACCCTTCCCCCGCCATCAGCAGGCGCAACAGCTCGCGCCGCTCGCGCTGGACGGCTGTCCCGCCGGGATAGGTCGGATAGGCCCGGATGGAAAACTCGTCGTAATCGCTGCCCATGTCGGCGACTTCACCCGTCGCCAAGTGAACCAGGCCGAGGTCCACCGCCCCGCCCCGGTTGTGACGCGAACCTTTCGCCGGATCGGCGACGAACACCTTCTGGTGGTCCGGCGTCGCGTCCCAGAACATTTTCGTCACATACCAGGGCCGGTAGGCATCGTAAACGATCAGGCCATAACCATGCTGGCGCAGCTGGGCGTGAACCCGCGCCACCGCCGCCGCCGCCGGCCGTTGCAGGAATGCCCGCGCCTCGTCGTACAGCCGAATCCCCATGAAGTTGTTCGTGGCCGCGTAGCGAATATCCAGACGGATCGTGGGGTCCAGCTTCGTCACTTCCACGAGGTCCGGCTGCCAGAACTCGCCGGCCTCGACGGGCGGCGCCGCCGCCAGCGCCCGTTGCCGCAATTGGTCGGTCGGCAGCAGCGGTTGGATCCGGAACACCCGGCCTTCTTCGACAGCAAAGAAATGCCGTCGGTAAGTCCGGTCGCCGATCCTCACCTGCCGGCCCCGCCCCGCCGCATCCCGCTCGAAGCTTACGGCAGCTGTTTCACGCCGCAGCGGCGAAACCGCCAGCAACCGGTAAGCATCCGTCGCTGGCCCCGTCCGCAATGGATAGGCGGCGTAGCCGGCGAACCAGGTCTCGCGGCTTTCGCCAGTATCGTAGACCAGTTCGAGCTGCCCGCCCCGCTCCCGGATCAGCAGCCGCTCCGCGCCGTACTCATACATTCCGACCAGCCCGCCCAACGACGCCTCCGCCGCCAGCGCCGGATTCGGACCGACGACGCCGGCCAGCAGCAGCGCCGCCAGCGCCCAGCCCAGACAAACCTTCCGCCAATTCGCTGTTCGCTTCACAACTTTTCCTCCCCTGTCCGCCGAAAAAATTTTCTGCCGCGCTTCGGTATCATAATGGACATATATTCTTCACTGCCAGCGGCAATCCCTCTCAACTGCGCGGCAAGTTTCCCAATCCACCAACCGGTGGTATAATAGGAGAGTATTGTATTTTAAAGGAGAGTGACCCGGATGAAAGATCTCAAAGGCAGCAAAACCGCGGAAAACCTGATGAAGGCATTCGCCGGCGAATCGCAGGCCCGTACCCGCTACACCTATTATTCGTCGATCGCCAAAAAAGAAGGCTTTGTGCAGATCAGCAACATTTTTGCCGAAACAGCCGAGAATGAGAAAGAACACGCCAAGCGGTTCTATAAATTTCTCGTCGCTTGCCTGAATGAAGAAATGGTCTCGATTAATGCGGCCTATCCCGTCGCCATGGGCGACACCAAACTGAACCTGCTGGCCGCCGCCGCCGGTGAGAACGAGGAATGGAGCGAACTCTATCCGCAATTCGCCGACGTTGCCGACGCCGAAGGCTTCCCGGAAGTCGCCGCGGTATTCCGCAAGATCTCGGAAGTCGAAAAACGACACGAAGCCCGCTATCGCAAACTGGCCGCCAACATCGAAGCCGGACTGGTCTTCAAGCGCCCGGAAACCCATGAGTGGAAGTGCAACAACTGCGGCTACATCCACACCGGCCCCAACGCACCGGACATGTGCCCGGCCTGTGCCCATCCGAAAGATCACTTCGAAATTTTCGTCGAAAATTATTGATTCCGTCTATGCAAAGACGCCGCCCGGTTTCATCACCGGACGGCGTCTTTTTTCTTTTCCTGTCAAATGTTCCGGTTCAACCTGCGTTTCGGACCAGCACCGGCTCATTAACCTCCGCCAGGCGCTCGCCCATGAAAGCGGCCAGATCGACCACCCGGCTGGAATAGCCCCATTCATTGTCATACCAGGCCAGGATCTTCGCCGTCCGCTTGCCGACGACCATGGTCGAGGGTGCATCGATGATCGCCGAATGGCTGTTATCCAGAAAGTCGATCGACACCAGCGGCGTCTCGCAAAATTCCACAATGCCCTGCATCGATTCTTTGGCGGCTTGTTTCAATGCGGCATTGATCTTTTCCACCGTAATATCCTGTTCCAATTCCACGACCAGATCGATCAACGAAACATTGGGAACGGGAACCCGCACCGACACGCCGTTCAGTTTGCCTTTGAGCTCGGGAATCACCAGTCCGATCGCCTTCGCCGCGCCCGTGGACGTCGGCACGATCGACTGCACGCAACTACGGGACCGCCGGGGATCGGCATGGCTGTTGTCCAGGCTGCGCTGATCCGTGGTGAAGGCGTGAACCGTCGACATCAGGCCGTTCACGATGCCGAAGTTCTGATGGATGATCTTGACGACCGGCGCCAGGCAGTTCGTCGTGCAGGACGCGTTGGAAACGACATGATGAATCGCCGGATCATAGACCGACTCGTTCACGCCCATGACGATCGTGGGCGCCGAATCTTTCGCCGGCGCGGAAATGATGACCTTCTTCGCGCCGTTTTTCAGGTGGACCTCGCAATCCTTGACGCTATTGAACTTGCCGGTCGCCTCAATGACGATGTCCACGCCGAGTTTCCCCCAGGGCAAGTTGGCCGGATTGCGGTCGGAAAGAATTTCGATCGGCTGGCCGTCCACCACTATGAGATTGCCGCCGGCTTCGATTTCATGGTTCAGCTTCCCGTGGATCGAGTCATATTTGAGGAGATGCGCCGACGACTCCGCATCGGAAGTGCTGTTGACAGCGACGACCTGCACCTTTTCGTTCTGCAGCGCCGCCCGCAAACACATCCTGCCGATCCGTCCAAAGCCGTTGATTCCGATTTTCGTTACCATCCTTCACCCTCCTGTATATAAAATAATAAATTGTTCAGAAAAATAGGAGACTTATTTCATCTAAATTCCTCATATAGTATACCATATTTATTTTTATTGTGGGAACAAATCCCGTTAAAACTATGTTAAGCTTCCCGTTTTCTATTAAAGATTATATAAAATCAATCTCGCCGACATTGATCTTCGATAACTTAAAAGTTATAAT
>CAZRQI010000147.1:0-5109 GCA_964602025.1 uncultured Veillonellaceae bacterium | reverse complement strand
GTTATCTGCAGACGTTTCGGAGAGGCCGGAAATGATGATCAGCCAGGATCACGCCTATAAAATCGCCAAGAATCAGTTTTCCACCAGCGGCGGCTTTGTCCGGGCCAAGACGTTGACCGAGGCCGGATTGTCGCGCCCGGATGTCGCCCGGCTGGCCAGGCAGGGAGCGATCGTTCGCGTCAAACGTGGCCTGTATCGCTGGCACAAGGCCGACTCGTCCGGCAGCGTGGTCGAAGCGACCCGAATCGTGCCGAATGGGATTGTATGCCTCCTGTCGGCGCTGGCCATTCATCAACTGGGCACCCGCACGCCCTGGGAGGTTCAACTGGCCATTCCCCGTTCGTCCCGTAAACCAGCCATGCCTGCTTATCCGCCGATTCAAATTGTCTACTACTCCGACGCCCAGTATCAGACCGGCATCTTGACCGTTCAGATCGACGGCGCTCCGGTTCGGGTGTATGATGCAGAAAAGACGCTGTGTGACTGTGCCCGGCATCGCAACAAAATTGGTCTGGATGTGTTCCTCGAGGCGACGGCCGAATATCTGCGCCGCCCCGGTCGCGACATCGACAAACTCCTGTCCTATGCCAAGCAGCTTCGGGTTCATAGCCCGATTCAGCAATTAGTTGAAGCTTTGCTTTGAATTCAGCCGATGATGAAAGTGAGAAATCTCCATGCGTGAATATGTCCTATACTGCGACGAATCGAACTCGGCAGGAAAATATTACGGTAATTTCTATGGCGGCGTTTTGATTGAATCAATCAATTTGGATCGCTGTATCCAGCAGCTACTGCAACGCAAGGAAGAATTGAACCTTTACAGTGAAGTGAAGTATCAGCGGATTACCGAACAGTATCTGGGGAAATATCTTTCATTGATGGAACTGTTCTTCGATCTGATTGAACAGCGAAAGCTCAGAGTCCGAATCATGTTTACGCAGAACATGAATATTGCAGTGGGGTTAACGCGCCAGCAACGTGACGATGCCTACTTTCTTTTATATTACCAGTTTATCAAGCATGCCTTTGGTTTTGCCAAGCGCCCATTGGATGAAGGGCCAGCCAAGATTCGTATATATTTCGATCAGTTCCCCGATACGAAAGAGAAGGCCAATCGGTTCATTGATTTCGTACTCCGCCTTCAGGATCAACCGGAGTTTACGCAGGCTGGTCTGACGATGCGCCGGGAAGATATCACCGAAATCGATTCAAAGGAGCACGTCCTGCTGCAGTGTCTCGACGTCGTGCTTGGGGCAATGTTTTTTCGTCTGAACGATTTGCACAAAGAAAAACCGCTTGGCTCGCGTACTCGCGGCAAGCGGACAATAGCAAAAGAAAAGCTGTATAAATATATCAACGGTCGCGTCCGAAAAATTCTGCCTAGTTTCAACATCGGCATATCAACCGGACTCAAAGGCGATGAATCAAACGCCTGGCTACATCCATATCGCCATTGGCTGTTCGTTCCGGCCCAGTCGCGGGTCGATCTTACCCTTTGCAAACCAAAAAGAAAAGGCCCCATCTTTCCTACATGAGTACCCCGCGTATAAACGTAGGGCTTCGGATTGACAGAGCCTATTTTCACCTTCAGTATAGCATTCAGCTATGGTCCAGTCAAGGAATTTGCAACCAAAACGGTAGCGCGGCAAGGAGGGCGTCATATTGGTTTCGGCTCATTTTACCGAGGATGAACTCGAACAAACCGCCATCGGTTGGCTGCAGGAACTCGGCTACGATTACCGGTTTGGACCGGATATCGCGCCGGACGGAGCTTCGCCGGAACGCGGCCATTATGGCGACGTCATTCTGGAAAACCGACTGCGCAGCACTTTGGCAACGCTGAATCCCGATTTGCCCGTTACGGCCATCGAAGAAGCCATCCAGAAACTGAAACGGGTTGAGCACCCGGACCTGTTGGCCAACAACCGCGATTTTCACAACTATGTGCGCGGCGGAATCCCTGTCACCGTCAAGGCGTCTCACGGCGACCGGACCCTGTATGCCTCCCTCTTTGACCGGGAACAGCTGGATCACAACGACTGGTTGGCAGTGAATCAATTTACCGTCATCGACCACGGACATACGCGGCGGCTGGATCTGGTTCTGTTTGTGAACGGGATTCCGGTCGTCGCGTTTGAATTAAAGAACGCCGCCGACCCTTCGGCCACCATCGAAAAAGCCTATAAGCAGTTCCAGACCTACAAGGCCGAAATCCCCAGTTTTCTGCAATACAACGGATTCCTCGTCATCAGCGACGGTTTCAACGCTCGGGCCGGTACCTTAACCGCCGACGAAGAACGGTTCATGCAGTGGCGGACCGTCGACGGCGAAACCTTGGCGCCGGTTTCGGTCTCGCAGTTGGAAGTATTGATCCGGGGCATGTGCGAGCGAGTCCGGCTGCTGGACATCCTGTTCAGCTTCCTGCTGTTTCAGGACGACGGCACGGCGCTGATCAAGATTTTGGCGGCCTATCATCAAGCCCATGCGGTCAACAAGGCTGTGGAGCAGACGAAACGAGCCATCGACGGCGACCGGCGCATCGGCGTGGTTTGGCATACGCAAGGTTCCGGCAAGAGCCTGACCATGGTTTTCTATGCCGGGAAAATCGTGCTGGAGTTGAACAATCCGACCTTGGTGGTCATCACCGACCGCAACGACCTCGATGATCAACTCTTCAATACTTTTTGCATATCGTCCGAACTGCTCCGCCAGACGCCGAAGCAAGCGACGAGCCGTAGCCATTTGCGGGAACTACTATCCGTCCAGTCCGGCGGCGTCATTTTTACCACCATCCAAAAATTCGCGCCGGCAGAGGGTGACGACCGGATTCCTGTGCTGTGCGACCGCCGCAATGTCATCGTGATCGCCGACGAAGCCCATCGCAGCCAATACGGGTTTCAGGCCGACATCGTTTCGAATAAACCCGCTAACGCGATGACCTACCCGATGGCCGCCGATCCCGGACTGATTACGAGCCCTGTTCCCCATGTAGAGTCGCTGTCGCCCTATGGCCCTGTCGGCAATGTACAGGTCAAGTACGGCCATGCCAAATATCTGCGGGACGCCTTGCCTAACGCCGCGTTCATCGGCTTCACGGGAACGCCGGTCGAATTGGCCGACCGCAATACGCCGGCGGTGTTCGGTGACTATATCGACACTTACGACATGAGCCGCGCCGTGGCCGACGAGGCGACCGTCAGAATTTATTACGAAAGCCGCATCGCCAAGATCGAACTGCCGGAGTCAGAACGTCCGCATCTGGATTCGGACTTTGAGGAAATCACCGAGAACCAGGAAGACGCAGCCAGAACGAAGCTGAAATCCAAATGGGCCAGTCTGGAGGCTGTGGTCGGCGCAGAAAAACGAGTCAAACTGGTGGCGTCGGATATTGTCGAGCACTTCGAAAAGAGGCAGGCGGCGGCTTTCGGCAAGTCCATGATCGTCGTCATGAGCCGGCGGATCGCCGTAGCGCTCTATGATGCCATTGTTGCGCTGCGTCCCGACTGGCATGATCCCACAGTGGACAAAGGGAAGATCAAGATCGTGATGACCGGATCAGCCAGCGACCCCACCGACTGGCAGCAACACATCGGCGGCGACAAGCGGCGCAAAACTTTGGCGACCCGGATGAAGAACCCGGATGATCCCATGCAAATCGTCATTGTCCGGGATATGTGGCTCACCGGCTTTGATGTTCCCTGCCTGAATACGATGTATGTCGACAAGCCCATGCAGGGACATAGTCTAATGCAGGCCATCGCCCGGGTCAACCGGGTGTTCAAGGATAAGCCCGGCGGCCTGATCGTCGATTACATCGGGCTGGCCGACAATCTCAAGCAGGCTTTGGCCCAATATTCCCCCGGCGACCGGCAAACAGCCGGACTCGATACCGGCCTGGCGCTGGCCACCTTGCAGGAAAAGGTCGAAGTGCTGCGCGGTATCCTGCATGGCTATGACTACCAACCCTTTTTCATTCCCGCCACGCCGAACCGCATGTCCATCCTTTTGGGAGCATTGAACCACGTACTCGGCCAGTCGGAAACCGACCGGAATGATTTTCTGCAGACCGTCGATGAAGCGGCGCGGCTCTTTTCCCTGTGCGCGGCCAATGCGGCAGCGGAAGCCTTTAACCTCGAAGTCGGCTTCTTCAAAGCCATCAAGGCCGGAATCGTCAAGATGGCCCCACCGCCGCCCCGCCCGAAAAACGGCCTGACGGTCGATGCGGCGGTTGCGCAGCTGGTATCCAAGTCCATCGTGTCGGATTCCGTGGTCGATGTCATGAAGGAACTCGGTGTGGACCGGGCCGATATCAGCATCCTGTCCGACGAGTTTTTGGAAGAAGTGCGGCGGATCGAGCACAAGAACATTGCCGTGGAATTGTTGAAACGCCTAATCAACGGCAAGATCAAGGCCATGACTCAACGGACGGTCAGGTCGCGGGAGTTTTCCACCATGTTGTTGTCGGCCATCCAGCGGTATCAGGCCCACACGATCGATACGGCGCAGGTCATCCTGGAGCTGATCGAATTGGCCAAGGCCATGAACAAGGCGCAAGCCGAAGGCCAAGCCCTGGGACTGTCCACGGCCGAGCTGGCTTTCTATGAGGCGCTGGGCGTCAATGATTCCGCCGTGAAAGTTCTGGGCGACGAAACCTTGAAAAAGATTGCCCGGGAACTGACGGAATCGATCCGGAGGAACGCGACGGTGGACTGGAACAAGCGGTCGGCTGTACAGGCCAAGATGCGCGTCATGATCCGCCGGTTGCTGCGCAAATACAATTACCCGCCGGACAAACAGGAGTCGGCGGTGGAAACGATCATCGAGCAGGCGGAAAAGCTGTGCGGGAATGAATAAGCGGAAATGATCTTATAATTCATATGAGCTAGTTTTTCGAATACATTCACAAAGGTTAGCAGAAGAAAAGGCGCCTGGCATATACCCAAGCGCCCTATCCCGTGATCCGCACCGACAAATCCCTGCCGCTGTCGTTCCGTATTCTTTACGACAGTTACTACGACAGTTTTTACGACAGTGAAACGATCCGACCAGAAGTAAGTATCGCAAAAGCCCGATAAATCAACATTCTTAAATTTGACAATCGGTCAAAAA
>CAZRQI010000146.1:0-5117 GCA_964602025.1 uncultured Veillonellaceae bacterium | reverse complement strand
TGGCATATAAAATTACAGACACCTGTGTCTCGTGCGGCACTTGTGCATCAACCTGCCCGGTTGGCGCGATCAAGGAAGGCACTCCCTACGTTATCCAAGAAGACGTATGCGTTGAGTGTGGAGCTTGTGCGGCGGTTTGTCCCGTATCCGCAATTGAGGCTCCTTGATCGAAACCCCCTCTCAAGAGGGGGTTTCCCCTTACGGGGATAATAAGAAGGAGAGATTTGCTTGAGTCCGAAGTTTTGGCAACGCCGTAAATCTACACAGGCGAATGAAGCGCTTCTATTATCGCCGGAAAAAATGCCGCAACATGTCGCGGTTATCATGGATGGAAATGGGCGTTGGGCGCAAAAACGCGGCTTGCCGCGCACTTTTGGCCACAAGGCCGGCGCGGAAGTTCTCCGTGCCATTTTGACAGAAGCATCGGAACTTGGTATAAAATATTTGACAGCTTACGCTTTCTCCACGGAGAATTGGCGTCGTCCCCATGAAGAAGTCGATTTTCTGATGGATTTGTTTTCTACCTATCTGGACAATGAAGTGGATGCATTAATCAAGCAGCAGGTGAAACTGCGGTTTATTGGCAACCAGGAACGATTAAGCCCGGCTCTGCGCAGCCGAATTGCGGAGGCGGAAGCCCGAACTGCCCAAGGGGCGGGGATCACGCTGAATTTGGCTGTCGATTACGGTGGACGGGCGGAAATAGTTCATGCAGCCCGTCAACTTGCGCAAAAAGTCCAGAATGGAGACATGTCCGTCCAAGATATTGATGAACCGGCTTTTGCCGAGCATCTGTTTACGCAGGGCCAGCCGGATCCGGATCTATTGATTCGTCCGGGCGGCGACATGCGCATCAGTAATTTTCTGCTTTGGCAATTGGCCTACGCGGAGTTATGGATTACCGATGTGCTGTGGCCGGATTTTACTCCGACGACATTTCGGCAGGCCATACATGATTTTCAAAAACGGGATCGTCGTTTTGGCGGCTTAACGCCCCAAAAATAGGAGGAATCGTACTGGGAACACGAATATTGACCGCGCTGGTTGCGACGCCGATTGCCTTGTATGTATTTTGGCAGGGTGAAACCGTGTTTGCTGCAGGCATGCTGTTTTTGGCGCTGGCGGCCTGGCTTGAATACATACAAATGATGGAAAAAAAGTCTCTTCGGCCAACGGCCATTTTTGGTGGTGTATGCGTTGCGGTCATGATTATCATTTCCTGGCTGCATGGTCTCGCACAATTGACACCGCTTTCTTTTGTTGCACTGTTTGTCATTCTTTCGCTCACCGTGATCAATTGCAAGCGATTTACCATGGCGGATGCCGCCTATAATTTGCTTGGCATTCTATATATCGGCATTCCCTTTGCGCATTTTGTAGCGTTACGTTTATATCCCGACAGTATTGGAATGAAATTTTTCGCTCTGGCTATGCTGGGAACGTGGGCCTGTGATACTGTGGCTTATTTTGGCGGAACGCGTTGGGGCCGTCACAAATTATGTCCCAGCGTCAGCCCGGCCAAAAGTGTGGAGGGAGCGATTTTTGGCTTTTTTGGTTGCCTCGGAGTAACCTTGATTGCCGGATATTATCTGCAGGTTGTATTGTGGGATTCACTTGTTTGTGGCGCTGTGATCGGTGTTTCCTGCCAATTGGGGGACTTGGTCGAATCGGCCGTCAAGCGGCATATGGGAGTAAAGGATTCCGGAAAGTTTTTTCCAGGCCACGGCGGTGTGTTGGACCGGGTGGACAGTCTTTTATTTTCCGTTCCCGCGGTATATTATTATCTTATCTTGCTGGCGCACCGTTAAGCAGCTGGAAGGGGATCCCTTATGATCAATGTGGCAATTCTTGGCAGTACCGGTTCGATCGGTACGCAAACGTTGGAAGTCATTTCCGCCAATCCGGACTTGTTCCGGGTATGTGTGTTGACCGCTTATTCGAATCATTCCCTGTTACGTCAACAGATTGAGAAGTTTCGACCGGATTTTGCGGTGCTGACAGGCGAGGCTGCCGGCAAGAAGTTTTTAGCAGAGGGAATCCCTACCGGATTGAAATTCGCGGTAGGCGAGGAAGCGATCCTAGAAGCGGCTGCTTGGCCAACAGCGAATGTCGTTGTCAATTCATTAGTGGGGTTTGCTGGCCTGAAACCGTCGATTGCCTGCATTGACGCTGGAAAAACGTTGGCCATTGCGAATAAGGAAACATTGGTGGCCGCGGGTGATTATGTGATGAAACGGGCGGCCGAAAAAAAGGTCAGGGTTGTCCCCGTGGACAGCGAACATAGCGCAATTGCGCAGTGTCTGACCGGCGAAGCCCCGGCTTCGGTCAAACGTTTGTTGCTGACGGCCTCCGGCGGACCGTTTCGCGGTCGGAAACTACCGGAACTACGACAGGTCACTTTGGCGGAATGCCTGAAACATCCCAATTGGTCGATGGGACGGAAAATTACCATCGATTCGGCGACATTGATGAACAAAGGCCTGGAGGTTATTGAGGCCCGGTGGTTGTTCGACGTCGATTACGATCGGATCGATGTAGTGGTTCATCCGCAGAGTATCGTTCACTCCATGGTGGAATTCGTTGACGGCTCAGTGAAGGGACAACTGGGGTTGCCGGACATGAAGCTGCCCATCCAATACGCATTGAATTCGGGAACGCGTTTGGCTAACGCATTCACACAGTTGGATTTCACCCAAGCTTTGGCGTTGACGTTCGAACCGCCGGATATGGATACCTTCCGGGCCTTGCCGCTTGCCTACGAAGCCGGCCGCAGGGGCGGCACGTTTCCCTGCGTGATGAACGCCGCCAATGAAATCGGCGTGCAGGCGTTCATTGACGGGTTAATCGGATTTGCCGAAATGGTGGATGTAGTGGAGCACGTATTGGATCATCATCAGGGAACAAACGCTCCGAAGCTAGAAGATTATGTGGCAGCCGACGTCTGGGCGCGCAACGCCGCCAAAAAATATATCGACAAGGTGGTACAATAATGCTCATTACGGTAGCTGCAACCGTTTTTGTATTTGGAATGCTGGTACTGGCGCATGAATTCGGACATTTTATCACGGCCAAGTTAACCGGAATGCGAGTCAGTGAATTCGCGATCGGGTTTGGCCCCAAATTGCTGTGGAAAAAACGGGGGGAAACGGAATATTCCGTGCGAATGATTCCCCTTGGTGGTTACAATAAAATCGATGGCATGGACCCGGAGGAAGAAAAGGATGAACGTTCCTTTTCCAGCAAGCCGGTTTGGGCGAGAGCCCTAGTGATTGCCGCCGGTTCGTGCATGAATTTCGTATTGCCGGTTTTGCTGTTTATGATGGTATTCCTTTCGAATGGCATTGAAACGGTTTCGGACAAACCGGTCATTGGTTCGTTGATACCGGGAAAACCGGCCATTCAGTCCGGCATCGCTTCCGGGGATACCGTACTGAAGGTCAATGGCGCTCCTGTCACTACTTGGCGCCAAGTGGTGGAAACCATCCGGGGTTCCAAAGACTCACTACAATTGGAAATCCGAACCAAGGATGGCCAGTCCCGCACTGTCACGATGATTCCGGAAGTTGACAGCAAGTCTGGGCGGGCATTGATTGGCATCGTGCCAGTGATTGACCGGCGGATTCCTGGATTTTTTGAAGCGGCGTCCCTGTCGGTCAGTCATACTTACACTATTGCCGGCAAAATGCTGCTCGGCTTGGGACAGATGTTTACCGGCAAAGCGGAAGCCGATATCGCCGGCCCGATCGGTGTGATGCGCCTTACCGGGGAGATGGCCCAACTCGGTTTTATTCCGTTATTGCAGTTCGCCGCGTTCCTTAGTATCAACCTTGGCCTAATCAATCTGTTACCTGTGCCATTGTTGGATGGTGGACATATTGTCACTTTATTGGTGGAAGCGATCCGCCGCAAACCATTGAATGCCACCCAAATCCGCTATACGCAAATGGTGGGGATGGCGCTGTTGGGATTGTTGATGCTGTTTGCCACGTTTAAAGATTTGCTGCGACTGAATGTTTTTTGACGGGAGTTTTATTGATGATGGATTTTCCAGCTCGTAAACTGAAAAGAACTCTTCAAATCGGCGCGATCAGCGTAGGCGGCAATCATCCGGTTTCCGTACAATCCATGACTACGACCAAAACGGCGGATGCTTCCTCCACCATCGCCCAGATTCGGCAATTACAAGCGGCTGGCTGTGAAATTGTCCGGGTGGCGGTGCCGGATATGGATGCCGCCCGCGCCGTCTCGACGATCAAAGAATTCGCCGCTATTCCGGTGGTGGCGGATATTCATTTTGATTACCGACTGGCTCTCGAAGCCATTGCCCGCGGCATTGACGCCCTGCGCCTCAACCCCGGTAACATCACCGACCGTGAGCAGGTAAAAACGGTGGTCCAAGCGGCGAAGGAAAAGAAGATTCCAATTCGCATCGGCGTGAATGCCGGCTCTCTGGACAAGGCGATGCTGGAGAAACATGGCGGCCATGCCACGCCGGACGCCCTGGTGGAAAGTGCGCTGCAACATGTGGCGATTCTGGAGCAGCTGGATTTTCACGACATCAAGATTTCGCTGAAAGCCAATGATGTACCGTTGACTATTCAATCCTATCGGCTCATGTCGGAACAGGTCGATTATCCGTTGCACCTGGGGGTTACGGAAGCCGGTACGCCTCGAGTCGGCATCATTAAGTCGTCCGTGGGGATTGGCGCCTTGTTGGCGGAAGGAATCGGCGATACGATCCGTGTTTCGCTGACGGCGGATCCGGTCGAAGAAGTCCGGGTGGCCCGCGATATTCTCCAATCCCTCGGTTTGCGCCGATTTACGCCGACCTTGGTTTCCTGCCCGACTTGCGGCCGTTGCAACATCGACTTGATTGCTCTGGCGACCAAAGTGGAAGAGCGACTCGCTACTCTTTCCCGGCCCCTGACGGTTGCCGTGATGGGTTGTGTCGTGAACGGCCCGGGCGAGGCCCGGGAAGCAGATGTGGGGATTGCCGGCGGCAAAGGAGAAGGAATTTTGTTCCGCAAAGGCGAGATTGTCGCCAAAGTTCCGGAAGAACGACTAATGGAAGTATTATTCGCAGAAATGGACCGACTGGACAAGGGGGAATTTCAATC
>CAZRQI010000145.1:0-5201 GCA_964602025.1 uncultured Veillonellaceae bacterium | reverse complement strand
GTTACAGCCTGCGAATACCGGAAATATAGAAGGAGTCTGGTGAACAAAAAACCAGACTCTTTTGCATATCCGAGAAAATGGATTTCGCAAAATATTTTTCGCAAAACAAGCTTTCAGCAAAGGAATTTTAAAGCGTCTGGAGAAATATTGAGTATTGAAAAAAATGGTAACAACTTTTTACCATAAAAAAATATATATGATTGGCAAACTTACCGAAAAGTAAGGACGCAAAGCCATGGGTCTAAGGGCTGAATGCCTATGATCGCCGGGCTGCGACTTTTATCACTCCCCTAAGACTTGCCGGTCCTGCGCCATCCGACCGGAGGCAAGTCTTTCTTTTTTGCCGAAAAGGATAGTTGTGCGTCCATTCTCTGGTTGAGTCCGGAGTAGGGCCTGTAACCACCGAGACGCTATGCGAAAGGGGCTAAAGACGTGTCCAATATTCACTCTTTACGGGACTTGTTGCAGCAGCGGAATTTGTCCCGGCGGCGCTTTCTCAAAACCTGCGTGACCTTGGCCGGATTGTTGGGATTGTCGCTGGCTTTGCCGCAGGGTCGCATCGCCCAGGCCGCTATGGCGCCGGGTTCGTCGAAAGGTCTTGTCTGGAAATTCGCCATGATCAGCGACACCCATGACGCGGACATGCAACATACCCCGACTGGGGTTACGCCTTATCTGCCCCCCGTCATCAGCTATCTTGTCGCCGAACATCCGGATTTTGTTTTACAAACCGGCGATTTGATTACCGGCGCCCAAACGCTGCCGACTTCACCGGCATATAAGCAATTTGACATGCAATATGCCAATTATAAGAAGGTAACAGCCCCGCTTGCCCAGGCGAATATTCCTCTGTACGTGATCCGCGGCAACCATGATTATGGGTTGTATAATGGAGAACCGGCGTTATCCCAGGCTTATCTGGCGGGCATAGCCAACGCCATGCCGCAAAACGGTCCCCCGGCTGCCAAAGGGTTATCCTATAGCTTTGTTCACAACAACGCAAAGTTCATCATGCTCGACCAATTCGTCAATACAGCCGCCGGAATTGTTACGCTGCCCATGGACTGGCTAAAGACTGAACTGCAGAACACTCAGGGGGCACGTCATGTCTTCGTCATGGGGCACAGTCCGGTTTATTCCCCCGACACCACTGCGAGCAGTAAGATGGCGCAGTTTAACCTGTTTGATCAATCCAGCCTCCAAAGTCAGTTTTGGCAACTGCTTTCAGACAATCACGTGACCGCGTATATTTCCGGACATGAACATCTTTATTTCCGGGGCAGGGCAAATGGGATACCGCAAATCGTCATCGGCAATTTAGGCTGTAGTAGCAGCTATAACCCCGCCACTGTCGATAGCCGGTTGACCAATGTTTTTCCGGCGACGCCGGTGTCCAATACGCAATGTCGCCCCGGTTATATTATTTTCTCTGTGGATGAGGCGAAAAACTCAATAACGGCCACGGAGTATTGGTTGGATCAGAATAACCAGAAATATGTTTACGACTCGTTTGCGGTGATTCCTTAAACGATGCAGCTATGAGGATATCTTCGTCAAGGGAAACTATCCAACCGAATCTAAGGGATAGTAAATTTCTGGGTGATGTCGAAGTTGCTCAGTGGTCAAATAGGAAGGGAGGCCTCGGAAATGTTTTTTAATGGAGCCGTTAACAAAGTCGTCTTGTCTCTCGTTATGGTCCTTGCCGTCATATTGGGCGGGATCGCGCAGGCGGACACGCCGGCAACGCCGCCACCGGCGGGAACGGCGGTTCAACTGCAAACCTACGGTGTTCTGCCCGTCATGGTGATGAACCTGACCCAAGTGCCGATCAATTTTAACGTTTCGACCAATCAGGCGGCCGCCTATGCGAAAGGGAACGTGCCGATCGCGATCGGGTTATCCGGCGTGGCGTATCCCCAAGCCGGCGGAACGACTCCCTCATTCAGCAATCCGACGACACCGACGACCATCCCCAGCGGTGCAACGAACGCTTCTTTGCAACCGGCGGCGTCAGCGTCCGGAACCGCCAGCAATACCAACTTCAGTTTTGTCAATGCGTTCGCCTTGTTTCCTTCCTGGAGCGGCACGGTGAACTTTCCCGGCACGGCTTACGTCCCCTATACTTATGGGAACGGCGGCGCCAGCATGGGCGGGACTCCCGGCTCGCAGGAGACCGGCAATTACTACAACTATACACCGCAGGCGGCCTATGGACAAAGCATGGCCGGCGCTTCGACCACATCGATCAACCTGAATCCGGTTTCCAGCAATGTTACCCCGCTGGCCGGCTATGTCATCAACATTAACAGCCTGGGTGGCGCTACAAGTTCGTATCAGGCGCAACAAAGCGCGTTTCCACCCCAACAGGACTGGGTGGAAGATGTGCTAACCCTGCTGGTGGATATTGAAACGATTGCCGAACCGTCGCCGATCGGCATTGCCGATATGGTTTACGGCATCTACAAATCGATCAAGGAGATGCTGGACTCGGGGTCGGAGACGTATACCAACGCCCCCTATCCCGCCACTTACAAAGGGATTAATGTAACCGCCGCCCTTGCGCCCGGCAATAATGGACTGACTCTGCCGCTGACCAGCGGAAACAGCAGCTATCTGGTCTATGAAACAAACGCGGCGGTTCAGGGGGGAACACCGGCGCTGGAACAACAGAATACGGTGATTGTATATACCTGGCGAACGAGCCCGCAAAATACATCGACCAATGAACGAAACTCGGCCGACACGCTGGTTGTGATGGTGATCAACCAAGCCGTGTACGCCGCCAACCAAATGCAGCAAAGTCTGAACAACGTTTCCGCTTCGAAGGTTGGCGCCGGAAAGCTGCAATACAAACCCAGCAAGGAACAGTCGCAGGACTCGATCAAACTGCTGGCGATTCTGAGTGCGATCGAGAAAAAGAATCCGCAGGACGCGAAAAAAATCGTGGAGATGTTTGGAATGCGGGGCCAATATGGCAAAGCAAAACATGATCCGAATGCCCAAGCCGTCATCAAGCGAACGCTCCGCGAAGTCTTCGAAAAACATCGGAGCGAAATTCCGGCGATTGAACAATATTTGACGAAGCTGCCGCATTGAGCACGGAAAATAAACGATAAAGCGAGGAGTAGCAATGCTGAAACGAAATATTGTCTGCTTTTGTTTGATGGTTTGCGTGGCTGCCTTTAGCGGTGCGGCGTCGGCTAATCCGCCCTACGCCAGCATTTTGGCATATACGCAGGGACAGAATATGCAACCGACGATGAACATGCTGGCGGTGCTCAATATTATCAACCTGACCCCCTGGGAAATCTATATTGGCGACCCTACCAACAAAACGGACATTATGAAGGGGTTTTCCGGGTCACAAATTCCGAATACGCCCACAGCGGTCAACTCGTTTTGGCTGAAAGGGGTCACCGGCGCGAACGACAGCAGCGGCGGCGGCCAGCAAGCAAGCGGCACCAGCGGGTTCGCCTTTCACTCGGTGCAAATCGGCCTCAGCAACCCGAATAATTCCTGGGTCCAATCCAGCGCCAACAACAATAAGAATTACAACTCCAAGAGCATTGATTTGACAAGCAAAGCGAGCGCCACCACCCAGAAGCCCTATCAAAACTATGCCGCCCATACGGCGTACTTTTCCCTGCCGATTGTCATCAACAGCACCAACGGGCAGCAAAATGCGAAAACCGCCGCCCTGAATTTCATGGTGACCGGATCGGAAGGGTTCGCTACCGCCGCTGCGATGTCGATGGGCAAATATACTTACATGGCAGCTTATGCCCTCAGCTTTGGCGACGGAACCAACAATTACGGCTGGGCGACGAACAATACCAATATCCCCAATACCTATGGAGCGCCGCCTTATAACAGCACGCAAAAGGTGACGCAACTGCTCACCATTCAGGCCGCCGGCTCGCAAAGCGGCTGGGCGCCGTCGTCGATTACAGCCGGCTCGCTGAGCAAGCCCGTCTACCTGAATACAGCGGCGCTTATGTATCCTAATTTTTCCAATCTTTCCGGCGTCGGCGTAGTGCAGGGGATCAGCTACGACTTGGTCGCGTTGCTGCAGTCCGGCGATTACGCCAATTGCTCGCTGATCTTCATGGCAGTGCCGCATGGCGCCATAACCGCCGGTCAATAAGTCGGACACAGTTGGAAACGATTGCCGATTCGGCCGGGGAACTTAAAAAAGTACGATGTGAGGAAAATGACAGCAGGGGTATGCCCGGCTCAAAGCGAATCTAAGGGATATCAAATTTTTTGGATGAGGCGGTTTTTTAGTTGCCTTTTGGAAGAGTAGTGCGACGCGGAGTATTGATTGCCCTTGCGGGCCTATCGTTGGCGGTCGGCGGGATCGGATCCGATCGGGGTTTTGCTGCAGCGCCGGATCCGGGAAGTGTCGTAAACTCGCCGGCGACTCCCGCCGAGGCGGTGGCCGCCGACGTGGCCGGCTATCGAATCGTGAACGGCATTGCGATTTATCCCATCCTGCCCGGCAATGAGACGGCAGTGCAGGGGTTGTTGTCCTCGTTGGCGCAGGACCCGGATTTTCAGGGCATCAGCATGACGTTGTACGCACCGGTCGGGACCAAGCCCAAGATACTGTTGGGCAACCAGAGCGAAGACCGGTTGCGGTACGCCGTACAAAAATTGAAAACTATCATGAGCCGGATGGGGGAGCCGCATCGACTGGTGGTGGCCGCCTATTTGCGGGAAATTTCGATCAGCAACGACGACGCGGTGGGCTTGTCGTGGTTTTCCAATGGCATTCAGGGCGGGTTGACTTCGCCGAACACAACCACGGTGACAAAAACCAAGACGCCGGGTTCGCCGTTGGTCACAACCCGTACGGATACGGGATATACGGTGGGGTTGGCCAATCTGCCGCTGAATGTGGCCGGGAGTCTGACCAAGTCGATGTCCAAGGGCAAAGTCATCGTGGGCAGTGAAATCACGATCGTCAACGGGGCTACCGCGGAACTGAAAAATGACGATTCGATGCCGGTGCCGCTAAGCGGGGCCAATAACCAGGTCACGTTCAATACTCAGACCATCAGCAGCGATGTAAAGATCACGCCGACGATCATGAAGTTCAACGCGGAAAAACCCGAGGAAAGCATCGTTCGCCTCGACGTGGTCATCCAGCTCAGCGTGCCGACGGATACGGTGGTTTTCAGCGGCGGGGGCACTACGTCCTC
>CAZRQI010000144.1:4724-5280 GCA_964602025.1 uncultured Veillonellaceae bacterium | reverse complement strand
CAACGCGACCAAAGACACAACCGCCAATGAAACCATGCCGTCATTCCCCCTCCTGCTTGGTTGATTGTTTCTTCCCTGTAAAGAACAATAAGCAAGTTTTGTGCCAGCAAAAAAAAATCCTCATCAATGCCCTAAATTCAGCAAAGATGAGGATTTTATCGTCGAAAGAATGCCAATAGCATTTCACGAAACGTTTCGTTTTCGTTTCACGCAACGTTTCACTCGTTCAAAAGTTTGCGCCAAAGTGTCGTGCGGCTGATCCCCAAAATCTCGGCGGCTTTTCGTTTGTTTCCGCCCGCCGCCAGCAAAGCCCGCTGAATCGCAGCGGCATCCGGCGTCACGGCAGCCGAAGGGCTCCTGGCGGGAATCTTGCCGGCAACTTCTGTGTCCGGGCGGGGATATAGGGCAATAACGTGCAGCACGTCCTCTTTGTCAATCGTATCGCTCTCTATGTGCATAGGCGAATGCTTTTCCGATATCGCGATAAGGTGTTCGTTAAAGTACGCGTACGGCGAATACTGCACGAACCAGGGTTCGCCGCCGAGCACGGCCAGCG
>CAZRQI010000144.1:0-4714 GCA_964602025.1 uncultured Veillonellaceae bacterium | reverse complement strand
CAATACCGCCAATTGTTCGCAGACATTGCGCAACTCCCGTATGTTGCCGGGCCACTCATACTCCATCAGCAATTTTTCCGCCAACGGCGACACCTTGCCGATCGATTTATGGAATTTACGATTGTAGAGCAAGAAAAAATGTTCCAGAAGCAGCGGAATATCCTCGCGACGATCCCGCAACGGCGGAACCTGGACATGCAGTACGTCCAGGCGGTAAAGCAAGTCCCGGCGAAACTCATTGGCCGCCGCCAATTGTTTCAAATCCCGGTTGGTCGCCGATATCACCCGAACATCCACGGGAATAATCCGATCATCGCCCACACGCATGATTTCCCGTTCCTGCAGGACCCGCAGCAATCTTCCCTGCAACTTCAAGGGGATTTCCGACACTTCGTCCAAAAAGATGGTTCCCTGATGCGCCAGCTCGAACAGCCCCGCCTTTCCGCCTTTGATGGCGCCGGTAAACGCCCCTTCAACATAGCCGAACAGTTCGCTCTCCAGCAAGCTTTCCGGCAAAGCCGCACAGTTGACAGCTACAAAAGGTCCCCGGCTGCGGGTGCTGCTGTTATGGCAGCTCTGCGCCAAAATTTCCTTGCCGGTTCCCGTTTCGCCAGTCAATAGTACATTGGAATCCACTTTGCTGAATTTGCGGGTTCGTTCCGTCGTGTCGCGGATCGCGGCGCTGGTTCCGATAATGTCCCCGAACGAATATTTGACGCTCAGGCTTTTATGATGAATCTTTTTGCGGATTTGCCCTTCCAGTTGCTGCAATTCGGAAACCTTTTGAAATGTCGCCACGGAACCGACCACTTTATCCTTGACTTTAACCGGAATCCGATTTTTCGCCACCATGGTTTCATTCAGTTTCTGCAATACACCCAATTCCGGTTCGCCGGTTTCCAGCACCCGCAGCAACCCGGTTTCCGGCAAAACGCCGCGAACATGATGCCCCAGCGCCGTATCCGCCGGGATGCCGGTAATCTCCGTCGCCGTTTTGTTGAATACAGTAATGATCCCGTTTTCATCGACAGCCACAACGCCTTCGTAGGCATAATCCATGATGGCCTTGATTCTTTCGGTCACCGCCTGATTCTGCTTGGCCACCTGCGCTGTCCGAATCGCTTCCTGAACCGCCGCCGCGATGGCTTCGGGACCGGACTCGATCAGCACTGCGTTCATGCCGCGACGATTGGCGATCTCCACCGCCATCGCCCCGCTGATCACCGCGTCAATACCGTGTTGACGCGCGACCTGCAAACTCTGTTCCGCTTCTTCTTCCCGCATGACTCGGAAGCATTCGATCTGCACATCCAATACCGCCGAAACCCTTTGGACATCGGCAATCATGGAATCCGATCCCATAATGGCGATCTTTCTGGCCTGAAACCGTTTGCCGCATTCATGAACGGCATGAATCACATCATAGCCGGTCACCGGCAAGTCAATCACCGGAATATTGGGATATCGCGATCGCAAAGCCGAAGCCGTGGCGCCGCGGGCAATCATCGCATCACAGTCCACTTGCAGGGAATCGATAAATTTTACGCCAACGGCATAGATAGCCCGCAACCCGACTTTCCGGCCGTCAAACCCTGCGAACACCTCGTCGGCCAATTGTTTGCACTGCAAATAAGGCGCTATCAGCAGCACCTTGATCATCCGCGTTTTCCTCCCGAATCAGGTTCTTATACGATCTTTTCCCCATGATATCTTTCGCCGTCGGCATCCGGCAGGATTCCGTAGCGTTCCGTCCACAGGGTTTTGTATTTGAGCGCCTGGGCGTGGATACTTCCCCATTCGTCTTCAATGGTGCGGACCACTTTGGCGGGAACGCCGACCACCAGGGAATGCGGCGGAATAATCTGTCCCTCGCGGACCAGTGCTCCGGCGGCCACAATGCTGCCCCGCCCGACAACCGCTCCTGTCAGCACAATGGCGCCAATTCCAATCAGGCAATGGTCTTCGATGACGGCGCCATGCACAACCGCGCTATGCCCAACCGTCACAAAGTCGCCAAGGATACAAGGATTATTATCCGCCACATGCAGCACGCTGTTATCCTGAACATTGCTGTACTGGCCGATCTCGATCCGGTTCACATCGCCCCGGGCCACAGCATTGCACCACATGCTGCTGTATTGTTTCATTTTAACTTTGCCGATCACTCGGGCGCCATCCGCCAAAAAAGACTTCGGATCCAGCTCCGGCTGTTTTCCTTCAAATTCTTTCACTACAGTCTTCCCCCTCAACATAGAATAAGCTTTAATATTAGTATAATCGAAAGCAAAAAAAAAAGAACCCTTTTGCATCACCTTAACAAGCCCGCTATCGCCCTGTCCGCTTTTGTTTTTCCTTTGACGCAAAATCTTTTCAAAGAATTTTTGAGTAAAATTTGATATGATCAATTATCACATCTTACAGAGGTGTTACATGAAATTATTGTTGGTTGATGACGAAGGTAAACTTTTGGAAGCGCTCTCGCACATTTTGAAAAAGAACGGTTACCTGGCCGATACCGCCGCCGATGGTGAGACCGGTCTGGAACTGGCGATGACCGGCATTTATGATTTGATCATTCTGGACTGGATGATGCCGGGAAAAGATGGCATGGCCATCCTGAAGGAACTGCGCCGCAACTCCGTCAACACGCCGGTATTGTTTTTGACCGCCCGCGATTCGGCGGAAGACCGGGTCGCCGGATTGGATGCCGGCGCCGATGATTATCTGGTCAAGCCGTTTTCGACGGAAGAATTGCTGGCTAGGTTGCGGGCGCTGTCCCGGCGTCAGAACAAAGAACTGACGGAAAACATCATTTCCGTCGGCAACCTCACCCTCAACCCCATGCATTGCGAAGCAACCTACCGAGGCGAACCCATCCATCTCACGGTAAAGGAATCGCTTTTGCTGGAACTGCTTATGCGCAACTCCGGCCAAGTCATTACCAAGGAAAGAATCCTCTATAAAGTCTGGAGTTATTCTTCCGATATCGAAATCGCCAACGTCGATCTATACATTCATTACCTTCGAAAAAAACTGCCGGGAAACTGTATCCGCACCATTCGTGGAGTAGGGTTCTGTCTGCAGGAGGATCCGGATGTTTCGCAAGCTACTTCTTAAACTTACTTTGCTTAATGCCGGCGTCATCGCGTTCTTGTTCTGTCTGCTGATCGCCGGCGCCTATTTCGTCCCGGAACGCGATCTCCATCGTCGCTCGACCTTCTTTCTGGCCAAGCTGGCGGCCGATATCAATGCCGGTCACCGACCACCGATGTTCTACCGTCCCCATTCGGACCACCCCGGCGCCGAAGAAAAAGATCCCCCGCCAAAACCATCGGCGGACCTTCCGCCCGGGCCACCGCCCGGAATGCCGATCGGTCCGATGGGGGAAGATGATTTTCCCCATCCGCCGATTATTTTTTACGCGAAATTGGATACAAACGGCAATATCGCCGCCACCTCCGCTTCCGTCCCCTTCTCTGTCGATCAACTCCACGCACTTGTGCAAAATGTCGAAAAAAAATCTGCTCCAAGCGGGCAGGTTGCGTTTCTCACTTCGACTTATTTTTTTTACCAAACCGAGCGACAGGACGCCCCGGGAAAGTTAGTGCTATTTCAGAATTTCGACCGGGAACAGGAAGTTTTTCAAACGCTGATGACGTCTTTGGGAATTATCGGCGTTCTCTGTCTGCTCGCTTCCTGGTACGGAAGCCTGTTCCTGGCCCGTCGCGCCATGAAGCCGATTCAGAAATCATGGATGCAGCAACGGGACTTTCTGGCCGATGCTTCCCATGAACTTCGCACTCCGTTGGCTGTCATCCAGGCCAATCTGGACGTAATCCAAAGCAATACCGACGAACTCGTGGCCGAACAAGCCCCCTGGCTGGACAACATTGGAACAAGCGTCAAATCCATGGCTTCTTTAGTTGAATCCTTGTTGTTCCTTGCCCGAATGGATTCGCCGCAACACCCGATCCAAAAAGAACCTTTTCGGCTTGATGAAGCAATCGCCCAGGCGGTGGCGCCATACAAAGTCCTGGCGGAAACAAAAAATGTCACTCTGGCGGAGTCCTTGGCGGCAAATACAGAAGTTTTCGGGGACGAACAGAGAATAAAACAGGTTTTGTGCGTTCTGCTGGACAATGCCCTGCGTTATACGCCAAAAGGCGGGAAAATCGAGGTAATCCTGCAAAATCTGCACCGGAATGCCCATATCACCGTGTCCGATACCGGCCCGGGCATCCCTCCCGAGCATCTTTCAAAAATATTCGACCGATTTTATCAGGTTGATCCGGCCCGCAACCAAGGCGGCGCCGGCCTGGGCCTGGCCATCGCCAAGTGTATCGTGGAAAACCACGGAGGAACGATCCAGGCGTTCAGCAAACCGGGCAGCGGTGCGAATATTTCCGTAAATCTGCCGACTTCCCGGCAGCACCCGCTGAAATAGTCATCCGTTACAGATTGGCGTACGGCAGCGAGTGGGTCATAAAATAGAAGGCGTGATATTCCTTGTGATTCTCCAACATTTTCGCCCCATTCAGGGCCACCCGGCGAACAATGTCCGTCTCGGAATCACACTGTCGCTGTAATTCCCCCAATATTTTTTTCCCGGTGCGGGTCGGGCCTTCCAGTTCACCCGCCACGATCCGCCGGCCGATCACCGCCAGAAACGGCACGGTCATCGCCAGAATCCATTTTTCCCGTCCGTCATAATAAC
>CAZRQI010000143.1:1971-5354 GCA_964602025.1 uncultured Veillonellaceae bacterium | reverse complement strand
AATGACCGGCGCAGACTCGCCGTAGGCCATGCGCGACTGAATCCAGTATTTCGTCGCCTGGTCCAACAATACGACTGCAGTGGACAAGCCGATAAGCGCCACGATATTCTCCTTACTTTCCGCTACCCTAACATTATCACGTTGCCGGTTCAAATGCCAGACTTAGCCATCACATCGGCGCAACGTTGGCAAAGACCGCCTTCGTCAGTCGACGGGGAAACGATATCGGCGTGGATCCAGCATCGTTCGCACTTTGCTTTCGCGGAAGCCGCAACAGCCACCGCCAACGGCAATTCCGTCGACCGGAAGGCGCCGGCCGGCGCCTGAGCCACGTCAGCGACCAGTTCTACGGCCGACACGATGAAATACGTCGGCAGATCGGATTTGACTGCCTGCAACAGTTCCATGGCCTCCCCATCTGCATAGACGGTGACCGCCGCGTCGAGCGAGTTGCCGATTTCCTTGTTTCGGCGGGAAAGTTCCAACGCTTTGGTTACCTCGCCGCGCAACTCCAGAAGAGCTGTCCATTTGGCGGCAAGTTCCCCATTGACGTACTCCGGATGTTCGGCCGGCCAGGGAGCGAGTTGGACGCTTTCCGGCATGCCGACGCGTTTTGTCATATGTTGCCAGACTTCTTCCGATGAAAAAGTCAGTACCGGCGCGACCAGCACAACCAGTGATTGCAACAGTTCGTACAGAACCGTCTGAGCCGCCCTGCGTTCTACCGAGTCCGGAGTCGACGCATACAACCGGTCTTTCAGAATATCGAAATAAATCGAACTCAGGTCCACAGTGCAGAAATTATGCACGGTATGATAAAGAGAGTGGAACTGATATTCGTCATACCCCTTCGTAACTTTCTCCCGCACTTGTTCCAGCCGCAGCAGCGCCCATTTATCGATTTCCTGCAAGCTTTCGTAGCCAACGCCATCGCAGTTCGGGTCAAAATCGTACAAATTTCCCAGCATATACCGGAAAGTGTTGCGAATCTTGCGATACACCTCCGACAATTGCTTCAAAATCTCGTTGGAAATCCGGATGTCGGCCTGATAGTCGGCGGATGCTACCCACAGCCGCAATACATCGGCGCCATACTGTTTGATCACTTCCTGAGGATAGATCGTGTTGCCGACGGATTTGGACATTTTTCGTCCTTCCCCGTCCACTACGAAGCCATGGGTCAGCACGGATCGATACGGCGCTGTGCCCCGGGTCGCGACCGAAGTCAGCAGCGAGGAATGGAACCAGCCGCGGTGCTGGTCGCTGCCCTCCAGATACATTTCGGCCGGCCAGTGCAGTTCCGGGCGCTGGGTCAAAACCGCAGCATGGCTGGAACCGCTGTCGAACCAAACATCCATCGTGTCGGTTTCCTTGCGGAATTTGTCATGGCCGCAATGCGGACAAACAAAGCCATCCGGCAGAATTTCCGTAGCGCTGCGGGACCACCAGGAATCGGAACCTTCCTGGGTAAACAGTTCGCTGACCGCTTTCACGGTCTCATCATTGATGATATGCTCGCCGCAGTCTTCACAATAGAAAATCGGAATCGGCACGCCCCAGACGCGTTGTCGTGAAATGCACCAATCCTTCCGGTCGGCGATCATGTTGTGGATGCGCTCTTCACCCCAGGCCGGAATCCAGTCCACATCCTCGATTGCTTTCAGGGCCGCAGCCCGGAATCCGTCGATGGAAGCGAACCATTGCTCGGTGGAACGGTAAATGATCGGATTTTTGCAACGCCAGCAATGGGCGTATTGATGGCGGATCGTGCCTTTGCCCAGCAATGCGCCGGCAGCGGCCAGATCCTTGATGATCGGCACATTGGCATCCTGAACGAACAATCCTTCGTATTTGCCACCTTCCGCCGTGAACTTGCCAGCGTGGTCAACCGGATTGAGGATCGGCAGGCCGTATTTCATCCCGGTTTCAAAGTCTTCCTGCCCATGTCCGGGCGCCGTATGCACGCAACCGGTGCCGGCTTCCAACGTGACATAGTCGGCAAGCACAACCGGTGACAAGCGATCCAACAACGGGTGACGGAATTTCATGCCATCAGCGTCCGTTCCCTTGAATGTGTTCAGCACCTTGAACTCGGCGACCCCGGTGGCCTGTTTCACGCTATCCAGCATGCCGGTGGCCATCAGATACACTTCATCGCCATTGGCGACCCAGGCGTATTCGAACTCCGGGTGAACGGCGATTGCCACATTGGCGGGAATCGTCCAGGGCGTCGTGGTCCAGATCACGCCGAACGTTTTGCTGCGATCGACGCCAGCGGGCAAAAATCCCTTATCATCCACCAACGGGAATTTAACATAAATTGTGTTGGATTTTTTCTCCGCATATTCGATTTCCGCTTCCGCTAGCGCCGTTTCACAACTTGGGCACCAGTAGACCGATTTCAGGCCTTTGTAAATGAAACCCTGTTTGGCCATTTCGCCGAACACTTCAATCTGCTTGCCTTCATACGGAGCATTGAGCGTAATGTAGGGATGGTCCCAATCGCCGGCAACGCCAAGACGTTTGAAATCCTCCCGCTGCATGTCCAGACATTTCAGGGCATATTGCCGGCATTCCCGGCGCAAATCCAGCGGATCCAGTTCGTGCCGGTTCAGGCCCAAAATTTTGATGGCCGCATGCTCGATCGGCAGGCCGTGCGTGTCCCAACCGGGAACATAGGGAGAATCGTAGCCCTGAAGCGATTTATACTTGATAATGATATCCTTCAAAATCTTGTTGAGCGCCGTGCCGATATGGATGTTGCCATTGGCGTAAGGCGGCCCGTCATGCAACACGAACTTGGGCCGGCCGGCGGCTGCCGCCTGTTTCTTGTCATAGATCTGTTCCTCTTGCCAGTATTTGAGCATCTGCGGCTCCCGTTCCGGCAGATTCGCCCGCATCGGGAACTCCGTTTGCGGCAGGTTCAATGTTTTCGAATAATCCACAATAACACCTCCAAATAGTAAAGTCCTCGTCATCCCGGCAAGGGACGAGAGGACTTATTCCCGTGGTACCACCCTAATGACCCTTTGCAGGCCACTTGTAACGCATTAACGGGCGTCAGCCGGCGGAGCCTACTTTTCGCTTCGGTCCGCGACTCCGGAGTGATCTTCCCCACAGTTCCGTTCACCGGGCTTCCACCCTCCCCGGTTCGCTGCCAACCGCAATTGTGGCTACTCTTCTCCATCTTGGTCGATATCTTATATAACTTTACCGATTTATTATACCGAAAGCACGCCAAACCGTCAAACAAATCATAACGCTTCGCCGAATTTCGACTGAAAGCGGCTGATTACTCAGTCTGCCAACCTGGAATACGCTCTTCGCATGGAACCGCTGTCTGGCATTTGCCACAGCCATATCTCGGTGAAAATTGTTTCAGG
>CAZRQI010000143.1:1403-1961 GCA_964602025.1 uncultured Veillonellaceae bacterium | reverse complement strand
AGGACCCCGTCCAGATAGTCGGAACACATGGCGTGATTTTTCCCGGTTTCATCAATGGCCCGCGGCGGACAGCGCCGGATGCAAGCCCCGCAGTGCGTGCAATTCTCCTCAATCTCCCGGTAATATCGCGGCGTCGGCGTGAGCGGCAAATCGGTCACCACGCTGCTGAGCCGGCCAGCCGATCCCCGTTCAGTGATCAGCGACCGATTAAGGCTCAAAGTTCCCAGACCGGCGATAAAGGCCACGTGCCGTTCGGACCAGTTGCTGCGTCGATTCACGACGGAAAAACGATGATCCAGAGCGGGAACCACCGCCGGGTACCCTTGATTCCGCAGCCAGCCGGCAGTAGCCTGCGCCAGGGCATTGTTGAAAGTCTGTCCCTCAATCCGGCCGTACAGCCATTCGGTCGATGGCAGTCCCGCCTGACGGTTCGATTGCCGTACAGCCGGAGTAAACGGCAGAAAATAAGAAATGACCGACCGACTCCCCGGCAGCCATTCTTGCGGCAACAGGTGCTGATCGCCCACCGCCTCCGGTTGTTTCAACCGTTCAAACAAT
>CAZRQI010000143.1:0-1393 GCA_964602025.1 uncultured Veillonellaceae bacterium | reverse complement strand
GAGGCCACTCCCACAAGCGGAACATCGAAAATCTGTAAATTCGATAGCTCGGCCACTTTATTTAAAGGACTGGTGCGGGTAAATTCCGCCATAAATTGTTCAAGTAAGTTCAGCACAGTCAGCACTTCCTACCTTTTTATCGGCCTTATCGCTTTCATTGTATGCGCCCCGACGCAATTGGTCAACAAAAAAGAGCCCCGAGGGGGCTCTCAAACTACAACGAATTGCTTGTTACAGTTTTTCGGCCACCGACTTCGCCTGCAGGAACAACAACAGGTAATCGGCGCCGCCGGCTTTCGAATCAGTGCCGGACATGTTGAAGCCGCCGAAGGGTTGGATCCCGACCAGGGCGCCGGTACATTTCCGGTTAAGATATAGATTGCCGACGTGGAAATCACGCCGCGCCTGTTCGAGCTTGTTGCGGTTGCGGGAATATACCGCGCCGGTCAGACCGTATTCGGTGCTATTGGCGACTGCCAACGCCTCCGTAAAATTGTCGACCGGAATGATCGCCACCACTGGCCCAAAAATTTCTTCTTTGGCGATACGGGCAGTCGGCGGCACATCCACAAACACGGTCGGTTCAATAAACCAGCCATTGTCGCCGGCTTTTCCGCCGCCTGCAGCCAGTTTTGCTTCTTGCTTGCCGATGGTGATGTAGTCGAAAACTTTTTTATAGGCGCTGTCATCGATAACTGGCCCGAGATTCACGCCGAACTCGGCGGCGGGTCCGACTTTCAGCGCTTTTGTTTTTTCCACTACTTTTGCGACCAATTGCTCATAGACGCTCTTTACGACAATAGCACGCGAACAGGCCGAACACTTTTGCCCCTGAAAACTGAAAGATGAAGTTACGATGCCGGCGGCCGCCTCTTCGATGTCCGCCTCGTCGTCAACGATGATGGCATCCTTGCCGCCCATTTCAGCAATGACCCGCTTGATCCAGATTTGGCCGGGAGCAATATCCGCCGCCAGCTTGTTGATCCTCAGACCAACGTCCTTGGAACCTGTGAAGTTGATAAACCGGACCTGGGGATGCGTCACCAATGCATCGCCGATGCTGCCGCCGCTGCCGGGGAGGTAGTTGACCACGCCGGCGGGCAAGCCCGCTTCCTCGAACAGTTCCATCAGTTTGGCCGCAATGACCGGAGTGCTGCTGGCCGGTTTCATAATCACCGCATTGCCGGCAACCACCGCTGCCGCCGTCATGCCCGCCAAAATCGCCAGGGGGAAATTCCATGGCGGAATCACCACCCCGACTCCCAACGGAATATAGACGCATTCGTTATGTTCGCCGGGGAAGCTGGCCACCGACATCCCGGTTGCATAGCGCAACATTTCCCGTCCATAGTACTCCATGAAATCAATGGCTTCCGCTGTATCGGCATCGGCT
>CAZRQI010000142.1:0-5358 GCA_964602025.1 uncultured Veillonellaceae bacterium | reverse complement strand
ACGGAATACTCCGTCTTATTGTCGCGCTGATGCAGACTGATCGGCGGCAGGGCAACCTCGCCGTCGGCAATATCGCACAAGTCCGTGGCCAGATCGATCCGGCGCATCACTTCCGACGCCAGCAAATTGGCGTCGAGGCCGTTGAATGGTTCGCCGACGTGGGTCTCTTCGCCGTAAAGGAAGAAGCACGGCAGCAGTTTCCCTGTCGTACCGACATAGACATAGCGGTTTTCATCGCCCGGATAACGGAACGTCATGAAATCCGTATCGATGGCGGCAGTGAATTCCCAGCCCCGCGCCGCTTGAAGTTCCGCCAGATCCTGCACGGCGGACAACATCCCCGCCGAATTCCCCTCTTCATCCGGCACGGCGAAAAACACCAGATTGCCGGCCATTTTTTCCGGCTGTCGGGAAAAATGTTCCACCATCACCAGCAGCGAAGCCACGCCGGTTTTCATGTCCAAAATGCCCCGGCCCAGCAGCCAGTCCGACGACAGGATTTCCGACAATGCCGGCTCGCTGAATTTCGTCGCCAGCGCCAGTTTCTCCTTCAAGGCGGCGGGATTGGTCGCCAGTTCCTGTAACCCACCATAATCGGTAACCCCTACCGTGTCGATGTGACCGAGGCAGAGCAGCGTTTTTTTTGCTTCCGGCAACAGGGTTCCCTCGATCAGGGCGAATACGCTGTTTCGCCCCAGCGGATCGTCCCGGACCGGCAGCAACCGCAGGTTATCCGGATGGGTTCGAAAATAGTCCAGCGCCGCCAATGTATCGTAAACTTTGCCAGCTACGTCGTTTTCGCCGGCGGTGCCGACTACGCTGCGGATTTGTGTCAATTCCAGGGCCAATGTTTTAATTTTTTCGCTGTAATTCACGCCCGGACCCCTTTCCGTTTCTTGTTCCAAGGTTATTGCTCCCGCTGTCCCAGGCGTTCCTGCAAAAACGCGACCACCGGGGTACGATACAAAACATAAGCAAGCAAACTGCCGCCGGCGGTGCTGATCAGGAAAGGTACCACAAAAAACAGGGCCCCTGCCCCCGAACCCAGGAAATATTTCGCGACCGGATACGCCAACAAGCCGCCGATGATGCCCGTGCCGAAGATTTCTCCGGCCAGCGCACCCCAGATGCTATGGGTCCGGGAATACAGAAACCCGGACAGGGCCGCGCCGATAACGCTGCCGGGAAACGCCAGCAGCGAGCCCGTGCCCAAAATATTGCGCAGGGTTGCGACGCCAAACGCCGCTCCGGTAGAGTACCGGGCGCCGACCAGGACTGCCAGCAGCACATTGATGGCATGCTGCACCGGAAAGCACTTGGACACCCCCACGGGAATGTACACCAAATGCGCCGACAGGACGCCGATTGCCATAAACAAGGCGGTAAAGGTCAACTTTTTCGTTTCCACCGTGTTTCCTCCATTTCCCTGAACAAAATAAAAGAAGCGCATCCCTACGCAGGAATGCGCCAACCGCAGTCGCCATACTGTTTCGCTGTTCCTACGCTGGTATTATCCAGATCAGGTCAAGGGTAACAGACTCGGGTCTGACTCTCAGCCGGCCGCTCCGGCTCCCCTAGCTTCACTTCTTTTATTACGAACTATATTATCACTTCGGGTCTGGTTCGGCAAGCCGATCCACGCCGCGCAGCACTTGCAGGATTTGCCGGGCGATCGTTTCATTCCCGGCCACGATGGAAATCTTGCGGTCGCGCCGGAACGGCCAGACCACGCCGCCCGCTTCCTGCACCACCAGCATGGCCGCCGCCGCGTCCCACAGCGATAAATTCATCTCCCAAAACCCGTCGAACGCGCCGGAAGAAACACAGGCCAGATCGTAAGCGGCCGAGCCCATCCGTCGGATCGCCCGCGCCCTGGGCAGCATCGCCGTAAAATAGTCAAGGTTGTTCAGGGGATGGGTCGCCGCATCATAAGGAAAACCGGTCGCCACCATGCAATCAAGCAGATCGGTCTTGGCGCCGACTTGCAGTCGTTTCCCGTTCAGGTACGCCCCTTGGCCCCGGATCGCCGTAAACATTTCGTCGGTTACTGGTTCGTATACGATGCCCAACACCGCTTCCCGCCGGTATTCCAGGGCGATCGACACGGCAAAAATCCGCAAGCCCTGGGCATAATTGGTCGTGCCATCCACCGGGTCGATCACCCAGCGATAGTCGGACTGCTCGCCCGACTCGCCGGATTCTTCGGCCAAAATGGCATGACCGGGATATTCCTGACGTAAATAATCAACAATTACCGCATCCGACTTGCGGTCAATTTCCGTGACCAGATCGATCGCCGTGGATTTGCGATCCATTTGCAGATCGCGCCGGCCCAGATTCTCGCGCTGCATTTCCCCAACTTTTCGGGCCACCCCTTGCAGCGCGTCCGAGGCTTTCTCCAATGAAACCATTTTATCTCCTGTCTGACCCCGATTGTCTAAAGGTCTTCAATTTTTTCCAACTGTCCGTTCTGGAAGCGATCCGGCAGGGACGCCGCAGTTCAGCAAGCACATCCTCGACGTATGGCCTCGATCGCATCCCCATCAGGACGGAGGAAATCCCCGCCGTCGAGCGGATCACGCGCAACGCGATTTGGCTCAAATTCTCAGCCGCACTCCAGTCCTCGTCCAGCGCCGCGGTCTTGTCCCGGAACCGGCGGGCCTGCGCTGCCCCTTCGCCGTAGTAATGCTTCTCCGCCAATCGCACCAGGCGACCGTCAACGATCGCATTCAACGGCCGGTTGATGAGCACCCCGAGATTTTTCGATTTCGCAAATTCTACCAGACTTTGTCCGGTGGGTTGGTTTGTTCGCAGCACGGCTCCGGTCTCCATCAAATTCAACGGGAATTCGATAACCCGGAATCGGTGATCTGCTGAAATCTCTTCGGCAATATCCCAAACCTTCGCCAGCGACGTGAAATTATAGTCGTCCGCCTCGCCGGGAAAAGTGTTGGAGCTGATACCGTAGGAGGAAATACGCCCCGCATCGACTTCTCGTTCCAGCTGCAGAAACGCTTGCCGAATTCGCCGGTAGTACTCCTCGCGGGCCGGCGCGACAGGGACTCCCTCGCTTTTGGCTTCATTCAGGTAATACTCCGGATTGTGCAACAAACAGCAGTCCAGACTTTGCAGATGCAGCCGTGCGAGACTGCGCGTGATCTGGTCGGCGAGAAACTCCGGATGGATGCAGTGCTCCAGGCCCTCCCCCGCCAAAACCAGATCGGGAAAAGGATGTCCGGCGGCTTTGCGCTCCTGGCTGAGCTGATAGTTCTCGCCCTGCAAATAGCCCGCCTTGGATACCACGACCACCTGATCGCGGCTGAAATCGCCCTGTGCCGTCAGTTTCCCGAGAACCTGGCCGATCAGCCGTTCCGATCCGCCATCGGTATAGTTGGCGCTGGTATCGATCAGATTGATCCCCGAACGCAGCGCGTAGGTCAGTGCCTCTTCGTGAGAAGGCTCCGACGCGTCAATCCGGTAGCTGCCGAAACCGGCCGCACTGACGAAGAGCCCGGTCGCGCCAAGCATCGCATAAGACAGGTCGGGATGCATTGCAGCGTATTGTTCGGTTCCCTTTTGATCCGCTGCTCCGGCGCTAGCCTTTGACTGTTCCACCGCTCGCTCTTAGCCCTTGCGCGCGATCAGTTCGATCTCGACCTGGGCGCCGATCGGCAACGCAGCGACCGCTACTGTCGAACGAGCCGGATACGGAGCAGAAAACTTGGTGGCATAGACTTTGTTCATGGCGGCGAAATCGCCCATATCGGTCAAAAACACATTGGCTTTGATGACATCGGCCTCCGACAGACCCGCCGAAGCCAGCACCGCGAACAGATTTTTGAAGCATTGCTCAGTCTGGGCGGCGATGTCTCCCTCGACCAGTTTGCCAGTCGCCGAATCCAGCGGCGTCTGACCGGAAAGATAAACAAGATCGCCGGCTTCCACGGCATGGGAGTAGGGACCGACAGCGGTCGCACCGGCAGCGGTGAACGATTTCCGTGACATACTATCCTCTCCTCGCTTTTTGTTTCAAACCAACTATACTACTTTTGTCGTCCAGTCTTCAACATTCCAGATGTCGCTGACCCAATCCTCATAAAAATCCGGTTCGTGGGAAACCAGCAGAACGGTCCCCTTAAATTCGATCAACGCCCGCTTCAGTTCGGCCTTGGCATCCTGGTCCAGATGGTTGGTCGGTTCGTCCAGCACCAGCCAGTTCACTTCCCGCAGCATCAACTTGCAAAGTCGGACTTTGGCGTTTTCGCCACCGCTCAACACTTGCATCTGGCTGGTGATGTGCTCGTTGGTCAGGCCGCAGCGCGCCAGCGCCGCCCGGACTTCGGCGTTGCTGAGGCCTGGATACTCCCGCCATACTTCTTCCAGTGCGGTATTGGTGTTGTCGCGGCTGGACTCCTGCTCGAAATAGCCGGGAAACAAAAATTCACCCAGCTGGACCTGCCCGGCGAACGCCGGAATTTGTCCCAGCAGCGTTTTCAGCAGCGTGGTTTTACCGAGACCATTGACGCCTCGGATCGCCACCTTTTTGCCCCGTTCCAGCGTCAACGCCACCGGTCGGGTCAAGGTCTCGTCGTAGCCCAGCACCAGATTCTCCGCTTCGACAATGATCCGTCCCGGGGTCCGCGCTTCCCGGAACTGGAAGGTGGGTTTGGGTTTTTCCCGCGGTTTTTCCGCCACTTCCATTTTATCCAGCCACTTTTGGCGGCTGTTGGCCATCCCGCGCGTGGCGACACGGGCTTTATTGCGGGCGATGAAGTCCTCCAGGCGTTCGACTTCCTGCTGTTGCCGCTCATACGCGCGATTTTCCTGACTCTTCTTAATCGCGTACAACTGCTGGAACTGTTCATAGTTGCCGGTATAGCGGGTCAGCACCGTGTTTTCGACGTGATAGATCACATTGACCACTTCATTCAGAAACGGAATGTCATGCGACACCAGGATGAAGCTGTTCTCATAGTTGACCAGGTAACGCTTCAACCATTCGATATGTTCGACATCGAGATAATTCGTCGGTTCGTCCAGAATCAGAATCGTCGGGTTTTGCAGCAGCAATTTTGTCAACAACACCTTGGTGCGCTGCCCGCCGCTCAGATCGCTGACGTCCCGGTCCAGGCCGATATCGCCGAGCCCCAGCCCGTTGGCGACTTCCTCGATTTTGGCGTCCAACATGTAGAAGCCGCTGTGATCGAGCAAATCTTGCAACTCGCCGACATCCGCCATCATCTTGTCCAACTCGTCCGGACCCGCCTCGCCCATCCGGTCGTAAATGCCCAGCATCTCCGCTTCCCAGTCGAACATCGTCTGAAAGGCCGTGCGCAAAATATCCCGGATGGTTTTTCC
>CAZRQI010000141.1:0-5405 GCA_964602025.1 uncultured Veillonellaceae bacterium | reverse complement strand
TTGGAAGACGCCATGCTGCTGTTGGAAGCTTACGGTTTGCAGCCGGAAATGGGACATAAGGAAGTCGGCGGCGTCAAAGCGAAAATCGGCGAAGCCGGTTCGTTGGATCATATCATGGAACAGATGGAAATCGACTGGCGTTTCGCTCCGGCCGTACAGGCGGTCGACAATGAACTGCTGGCCCGGATCCTGGTGAAGGAAGCGTTCCGCCTCAACGGACTCGAAGTTTCGTTCCAGGCCAAACCGATCATCGGCGTGGCCGGCAACGGCGAACATACGCATACCGGCATGGCCGTCAAGCTGAAATCCGGCAAGATCGTCAATCTGTATGCGCCGAAGGATATGAAGAAAGACTTCATGAGCGCGGTCGGTTACGGCGCCATCATGGGTCTGCTCAAAAACTACGAGGTGGTCAATCCCTTCGTCACCTCGACCAATGATGCGTTCAACCGTCTGAAGCCCGGCTTTGAAGCTCCGGTGTGCATCGTGACTTCGTTGGGGCATAGCCCGGAAGTTCCGTCCCGGAACCGTACAATTCTGGCCGGCCTGGTCCGCGACGTCGATAATCCTATGGCTACCCGCTTTGAAATCCGCGCGTTCAACCCCCTCAGCAACTCGTATGTTGGCGTTGCCGCCGCCTATTTGGCGATGCTGGACGGCATCAAGGCCGCTGTTTCCTCGGGAAAATCGACCACGGAACTGGTCGCCGAACTATCCAAGGAACCGGACGCCGCTGGATTCTATCTGGAAAAAGGCCGCGCCTATCGCAGCGAGCATGACGTCTTCGATGACTATACCTCGGAACAGCGCGACAAGATGTTCGGCAAGCCGCCAGCCACGGTTTGGGAAAACATGGACGCTTTGAAAAAGTATCCGGAAAAACTGAAAGTGTTGAAAGCCGGCAACGTATTGCGGCAGGATCTGATCGACGCGTTCGTCAATGGGGCGCTGCTCCGCTGGAAGGTTGAGATCATCGAACGGATTATTCCGCAGTATCTGGATACCATCCGAAAAATCGTCTGCCTCCACTGCGAAGCCAATCCCGTTGATGACGCCGCTTGGGCCAAGATCAACGCTCTGCGACTGGCCCTGGCGAAAGATGGTGCGGAAAAATCCCTGTTCACGAAAGTTCGGGAAGTGTTGGCTGCCGGCAAGTACAGCGAGGCTTCCGCCATGCAACAGGAAATGGCCGCCAAAATGGGTGAGCTGGAAGCGGCCTACGAACTCTACAAACGAAATCTTCTGGACATTTGATCCTTTTCTTCCCCCCTATTCTCCTGTCAGCGCAAAAACGGCCTATACGGGCCGTTTTTGTGTTTCTGTCCCAGACTGCCCCAAAAGGCTCATCTGCTGCGTTTTGTGAAATCGCAGGTTCATTCCGGTTGCTGTGGATTTTATCGGCATTCGTTTCGACTCGAGCTCTAATTTTTCGGGTCGCTCCGAATGCTTCGTCCGGCCGCTCGGAGCTAAACCCAACATCCATGTTGGTTTTAGCCGAAAAATCACCCCTCTGTGTCGACGAATGGCACGATTCAATCCAACGCGATCCTTCATGATTACCGCGATTTCTTGCGTAGAGGCAAAGCGAAGCGTCGAAGCGGTTTCATATTCCACGCCGCAAGGGGAAGCTATAGTGGCAGGACTTCCGGACTGTCGGGAAGAAGATAGTAAGCATGATAATACGAGAATTTTTAATACGGCATTGGCCGTTATATTTATTGGGAATTACGCTGCTGATCGTTACGGATTTGCTGTCATTGCTGATTCCGCGCACCATTGGTCAGGCCATCGACACGATTGGCGGCGGCAACGGCAACGTCACGGACGCCCTCTGGTTACTTGCGGCTGTGGCCGCGGTCATGGCGGTTCTCCGTTATTTTTATCGGGAATGTATCATGGGCACGACGAGGCGGCTCGAATATTTTTTGCGGAACAAATTGTTCCGCCATGCCCTCTATTTGCCGATGAGCGTTTATGATGAGGCCGGGCCTGGTAAAATCATGGCGCTGGCGGTGAACGACGTGACTTCCGTCCGGGTGGCGGTAGGATTGGGGATCATGCTGCTGGTCGATGCGGGGGTCATGGGTTTGGTTTCGTTCGCCGTGATGTTTCGCAGTATTGATCCGGCGTTGACCCTATGGTCGGTGGCTCCGTTGCCGCTGGTGTTCCTTGTCGCCGCATTGCTGGGGAAAATCGTGCATGAACGGTTTCGGCGGGTTCAGGAACGGTTCAGCGCACTCACGGAATTTACTCAGGAACTGTTCGGCGGGGCGAAAGTCGTGAAGGCTTTCGGGGCGGAAGAGACGCTGACCGGCCGGTTTATCGACGTGAACCGGGACAACATGACAGCCAATTTGGCACTGGCCAGAATACAGGCGGTCTATATCCCGATCACCCATGTGGCGCCGCTGGCCTGCTACGCGGTGGCGCTGGGACTGGGCGGACGACTGATTGTTGAGGGCCGGATCAGCGTGGGCGATCTGGCGGCCTTCACCGGCTATCTTGGCCTGATCATCTGGCCGGTGATGGGATTGGGCTATTTGATCAACATCGTACAGCGCGGGAAAGCCTCTTGGCTGCGGATTCGTGATTTTTTGGCGATCTTGCCGTATGAAAACATGAATGAATCCGGAGAGACCGGCAATCCGCCGGAAGTGGGCGGCGAACTCGAACTGCGGGATCTGACCTTCCAATATCCTCTGGCGGCTGCTCCCAGTTTGCAGGGCGTTTCGGTGCGGATTCCCGCTGGCGCGACGGTCGGCATCGTCGGCCGGACCGGCTCCGGCAAGACTACGCTCCTGCGACTGTTGCTGCGCCTGTATCCGGTTCCGGACGGTAAAATTTTCTTGGACGGAGTGGAGATCAACCAGCTTGACTACACCCGGCTGCGTTCGGCGATTGGCTATGTGCCGCAGGACGCGGCGTTGTTTTCGGCCACGATTGTGGAAAACATCACTTTCGGTCAGACCTACGAACGGCGGGAGGTGCTGGAAGCGGCCCAGACAGCCGTAGTTCGGGAAGATGTCGATTCGCGGGCGGAAGGTTTCGGCTCGGTTTTGGGCGAAAAAGGCACCCGCCTTTCGGGCGGGCAGCGTCAACGGGTCGCAGTGGCCCGGGCCTTGATCCGGCGACCAGCCCTGCTGTTGTTGGACGATGTATTTTCGGCGTTGGATTACCGGACCCAGACCGAGTTGGTCGAGAACCTGCGTGAAATCGAATCGGGCCGGACGACGCTGATCGTGTCGCAACGTGTGGCGGCGGTGAAGCATGCCCGATTTATCCTGGTCATGGATGGCGGACGGATCGCGGAAACGGGAACGCATGACGAGCTGATTGCCGCCGGCGGTCTGTATTATCGCCTGTATGAGCAGCAATTGGCGGCGGGGGAAGTGTCATGAGCCTGTATTACCGGGGACGGGAGTATGAAGACGCGCAGGGTGGGAAAAGCCGGTTGGCCGATCAACAGTTGTTACGGTCATTGTGGCATTTGGCGACACCGGTGCGCCCGCTTCTGGCCGGCGCGTTTCTGCTGATGCTGCTGGGGGCGGCGGCGGATCTCGTTCGCCCCTATATGATGAAACTGGCCATCGATACTTATGTCGCGGCGAAAGACCTGCCTGGGTTGGAGACATTATTCGCGGTTTACATGGCGACAATCGCGCTCAGTCTGGGTTTGGCTTTTGGCGAGAACCTGCTCTTGCAAAAAGCGGGACAGCAGGTGATTTTTGCGGTTCGGGAAAAAGTGTTCCGCCACATTCTCGGGCAGTCGGTCGAACACCTGGAGGCGCAGCCGGTCGGCCGCCTGGTGACCCGTGTGACGAATGATACCGACGCGGTCAAAGACTTGTACACCGAAGTGATCGTGGCGTTCGCGAGCGATGCGGTCATGCTGGCGGGAATTATCGCCGCGATGTTGGCGATCCATTGGCAACTGGCGCTGCTTTCCTTTGCCATCTTACCGTTGATGGCGTTGTTGGCCGCCGCCTATCAGCGCTTTGCCCGCCGGGCGTACCGGGCTGTCCGCGAGAAAACCGCCGCCGTGAACTCCTATATTCAGGAACGACTCAACGGCATTGGCGTGATCAAGGCTTTTGGCGTGTTCGATGTCACGGAGCGGGGGTTCCGACGGGTAAATGACGAGTATCTGCAGGCGGGATTGGCGGAGATGCGGACGTTTGCCGCCTTCCGACCGCTGGTGGATCTGATGTACGTGTTGGCGGTGATTCTCGTGCTGCATTTTAGCGACGTCGAGTCTCGGGCCGCCGGAATCGAGATCGGCACGGTCATCGCCTTTCTCCGGTATATGGAGAAATTTTTCTGGCCGATCAAGGATATGGCGGAAAAGTACAGTTTGCTGCAGTCGGCGCTGGCGGCGGCGGAACGGATCCAACCGATGCTGACGGAACCGGCCGGATTCGACTCCGGTGTTGCGCCGGATCATCGTTGCGCCCCGGCCCGCATCGATTTTGACGATGTCTGGTTCGCGTATGAAGAAAATGCCTGGGTACTGTCCGGGGTGACGTTTACTGTGCCGGCCGGAGCGTTTTATGGTATCGCTGGCCTGTCCGGCTCCGGCAAGACAACGCTTTTGAGTTTGCTGCTTCGGTTTTATGAGCCGCAGAAAGGCCGGATCCTGCTTGACGGGACCGATATCCGGGAGATTTCGCCAGCGGTGTTGCGTCACCGATTAAGTATCGTTTTTCAGGATGTCCATATCTTCAAAGGTACCGTGGCGGAAAACATTTCCCTGTACGATCCCAAAATCACTCGCGACCGGGTCCGGGCGGCGGCGGAGCTGGCCAACCTGGCGCCGTTCATCGAAAAAATGCCGCAAGGCTATGATACACAGGCGGGCTATCTCGGTTCGACCCTGTCGGCGGGGCAGCGGCAATTGTTGTCGTTCGCCCGGGCCTTGGCCACGCCGGCCGATGTGCTGGTTCTCGACGAAGCGACCTCCAGCATCGACAGCTATACGGAAGCCCTGGTCCAGACCGCGCTGGAAAAAGCGGCGGCCCAGCGGACGATGTTGGTGGTGGCGCACCGTTTGTCCACTATCGTGAACGCCGACCGGATCCTGCTCATGCATCAGGGCCGGGTCGTGGAACAAGGAACCCATACCGAACTGATGGCGCTCGGCGGACAGTATGCCCGGCTATACGAATGCCAGTAAGATTTTGCGGTTCCGGCAGGAAGTTGGCCGATAAATCTTGAATTAATTCATAAATCTCATCCTACTTCAGCATGAGGGGGTTGAACGATGGGGACGATTACCAGAAACAAGGGAAAACGCCTGCACAACCGGAATGAAATCAACAAATTGAACCGGAAGGCGCTGTACATCGGTGGTGTGGCGGCGGGAGGAATTCTCGCATTGATTGTGTTTTCGTTTCTGACATCGTAAATAC
>CAZRQI010000140.1:5175-5412 GCA_964602025.1 uncultured Veillonellaceae bacterium | reverse complement strand
CAATTACCACTGCTTTCGGAAACATTGCCACCGCGCTGCAGTAATCTCTCCTATAACAGGTTTTGCGGAGGGGTATCCTGCGATCGTCAGGATACCCCTTACTCCCCGAATGAATCGCCTGATTGTGGGCACACAGTTGGACAATCCATGATACTTCGGTGTTTCGCAATCCACAATTTGAAAACAAGGATGCTTGACATATAAGGGGGCGAGAGCGTTGGAGAAACTACAGAAAAA
>CAZRQI010000140.1:3510-5165 GCA_964602025.1 uncultured Veillonellaceae bacterium | reverse complement strand
CCGTATTCACCGCAGTTATCGCTGCTCTAACGCCAGCGTCTTAGGAAAAGGATCAGAGTTTTCGATGTGATTGAATTCTAATTCGACGGTGTCAACTTTTTAACTGATTCGAGTAGGCACTTTCGACAGGATTCGTCCGGGGGGTATTCTGCAAGTCGCAGGATACCCCCTTACTCCCCGAGACAATCGGCTGATTGCGTCTACAACCTGGACGATTCATGATGTTACGGCACTTCCCATTCCCTAATTTGAAAAAAACAAGGATGCTTGGCGTATAAGGGGGCGAGAGCGTTGGAGAAACTGCCGAAAAAAAGTTTGTTTGCGATTGCGTTGGTGCTCAGTCTGGTCACGGCATCCATGATTTATACATTCCTGCAGTCGGCCGCCACAAAGGCGGTGTCGTCGGAAAACGAAGTCGTGCTGGTCGCCAAAATGAACATTCCCAACCGGACCCGGATTGCCGCGGAAATGGTCCAGGAACAGCGGGTGCCCAGAGAATATATTCAACCGGGCGCCGTGCGGGAGCTGCCGAAAGCGGTGGGGACGATGACCCGCGAGGAGATCGTCGCCGGCGAGCAGGTTCTGGAGCGGCGGTTGCTGCTTCCCGGCGCGAAATCCGGATTCAGCTGGGTCATTCCCCCCGGGAAACGGGCGCTTACCGTCGCCGCTAACGAAGTGACCGGTGTGGCCGGATTGCTCAAAGCCGGCGATTATGTTGATGTGTTGGTAACAGTTGAGGCCCAGACCGGCGGCGGGTCAGTCACCCAAATGGCGATGCAAAACATTGCGGTGCTTTCGGTGAATCGGGACAGTTTGGCGGGCGCGGACAATGAGTCCCTGGCGAAAGAAACCGCTAAAGATCTGGCGCGAAATAAACTCACGAGCATCACGCTGGCGGTTTCGCCGGACGACGCGGCCCGGATCACCCTGGCCGAAGAAAAAGGCAAAGTTCGATTCGCTTTGCGGCCCTATTTCCAGGAAGTCGCAACTTATATACCTCATCCGGTTTCATCCGCCGACCTCGTCGGCGACCGCCTAGTGCGTCAATCGCCGCAGTCCGGTCCGGAAACGTCCGGTGCGCCGTCGGGCAGATCCACCCAGGGGAATACCTCGGGGATCGTGATCATCCGGGGCACCAAAATCCAGTAAGGGGGGGAGAAATGTGAAAAAGACTTTTGCCACCGGCGTCATATTGCTCATATTCTTGATCTTCACGACAATGCCGGTTTTGGCGGCCGGAGCAATCGAGCAGATTTCCCTGGGATCCGGACAGTCGCGGACGCTTAATATCGAAGGTTTGCAGCGGGCCGCGATCGCCGACCCGGAAGTGGCGGACGTGGTGGTCGCCTCCAGTTCGGAGCTGATCCTCGTCGGCAAGCAGACCGGTTCCACCTCATTGATCGTGTGGTCCGGCGAGGGCAGGCAGAATTTCCAGGTTGAGGTGTCGGCCGCCGATCCGGGGATTGCCAACGAAATCAAGCGCATTCTCGGCTATCCCGACATCCGGGTGGCGAAAGTCAATAAAACGATCATTCTGGAAGGGACGATCAGCGACCAGTACCAGCGGGTCCGGGCGGAGAAAATCGCCGGCGCCTACGCTGAAAAAGTGGTGAATCTGCTGGAAATCACCAAACCGATCCAAATCAAAATCGAAG
>CAZRQI010000140.1:0-3410 GCA_964602025.1 uncultured Veillonellaceae bacterium | reverse complement strand
GAAAAAGTGGTGAATCTGCTGGAAATCACCAAACCGATCCAAATCAAAATCGAAGCGAAGATTGTTGAAATCAACCGCCAGAAAACCAAGGATCTGGGCCTGAAATTTTACAGCGGCGACGCCACGACGGCGCCGGGCATATTCTATGCCGGGCAGAGCCAGATCAATCTCCGGTCGCCGAACACGTTCGGCACTCTCGGTACATTCGCTCCGATCAACGCGCAGCTGGATTTGCTGATCCGGAACGGCGACGCCAAATTGCTGTCCCAGCCCAACCTGGTCACACTCAGCGGTGATAAGGCGAATATCCTGGTGGGCGGACAGATTCCAGTCCCAATCAGCAATCAGAACGGCTCGGTCACTGTCGAATGGAAGGACTATGGCGTGAAGCTGATCATCACGCCAGAAGCCAGCCGGGAAGGCCTGATCACGAGCAAAGTCAAAGCAGAAGTCAGCGCCGTCGAGTGGGACTCCACCCATCGAATCGCGATTTCCTCCACATTGTCCATCCCGCCGATCCGTACCCGCGTGGCGGAATCGTCGATTGCGCTGCCATCCGGTCAGAGCATGGCGATCGGCGGACTGATCGGCAACAATATTACCCGGGATGTAACCAAACTGCCATTTTTGGGAGATTTGCCGATCATCGGCCAGTTGTTCCGGAGTTCGAGCTTCACCAAAGAGGAAACGGAACTGATCATCCTGGTGACGCCGACGATCGTCGATCCCCTGGCCTTGGTGCCGCCCGTGTCCCCGGAATTGAAGGAGCATATGGATCAAAAGCCGGCAGGAGGGCAAACAAATGTCCGACAAAATCAAGACGCTAATCGTTGATGAGTTGGCGACAACCCGGGACAGCTTAAAAAAACTGATGGAGTCCCACCCGGAAATTGAAGTGGCGGGACAGGCCGGAAGCGGCGAGGAAGCGATCGCCCTGGCCAGAACACTGACCCTGGATATCATTCTGCTGGATGGCAATGTGCGTGGCGGCAACGCCATTGACGTGATCGAGCGCTTGAGCGTGGAAGCGCCGGAAGCGGCGATTCTCGTCATGAGTACGCAGGGGAAGCAGGAGTATCTGCAGCGGGCGTTGCTGGCCGGCGCCAAAAATTACCTGATCAAGCCGTTTGACGACACCGAACTGGTGACCATGTTGCGGCAGGTATTCAAGCAGCAACAGCGGTTTAAGAATGTTTTGCGTCAGGGTAACCCGTCTTCTCCACAACCGGGGAAAGTCATCAGCATTATTTCCAACAAGGGCGGCGCCGGGAAGACGACCATCGCCGTGAATCTTGCGGTAGCCCTGGCGGAACGGCCGAATGCCCGGGTTGGGATTCTGGACGCCAACCTGCAATTCGGCGATGTCGCGACCTACCTCAACCTCGTTCCCCGGGCTTCCATCGCCGATGCCGTCGCGGAAGGAGACATTCTCGACGAAATGTCGCTGGAAACCTATATGACGACCTTTAATGACCGGTTGTCGCTGTTGGCGGCCCCCGCCCGCCCGGAACTGGCGGAAGCCATCACTGGCGGGAACCTGAAAGCCATTCTGTCACAAATGAAGAAAAAATATGAAGTTGTCGTGGTGGATACGGCCACGGATTTTAATGAAATCACCCTGTCGGTGCTGGATGAATCCGACGCAATCGTGGTGTTGGCGGGATCGGATCTGCCGACGCTGAAGAACATGAAACTCTGTCTGGAAATCTTGCAATCGTTGAAATATGGCGAAGACAAAGTCCATATCGTGTTGAATCGGGCAAATTCGGCAGGCGGGTTGAGCGTGCAACAGGTTGAGAAGTCTTTGAACCTGAAGTTTTTTGCAACCATCCCCAGCGATGGCAAGACGGTTCTGCCTTCCATAAATCACGGGATTCCCTTTGTTCTGGCCAATCATCATTCCGCAGTGGCGCAGAACGTGTTCGAGCTCGCGCAAAAACTGGCGCCGCAGGAAGTGAGCGCACCGCCTAAAAGCATGGCGGCAAAGGTGTTGGGCATTTTTGGCTGATTGGAGGCGAGACGGATGATATTGCTGATATCCATCGGGGTATTTATTTCGCTGCTGCTGATATTATTGTTGCTCAGTAAATTGGTGGCAGAAGATCAGGAAAGCGTGGAACGCCTGAAACATCTCGTCGACGCCATGCAAAACATGTCCGGGGAGTCGTCGGCGAGGGACAGAAACAATCCGAAGGGGGTTCGGGGACTCATCCGCAGGGCAAGTCGAATCCTGGGTTCGCCGCGATGGGTGCGTGATCTGGATTTTCGGCTGCAGCAGGCGGCGATCTCCCTCACCGGCGCGGAATTCATGGTGGTTTGTCTGAGCCTGGGGTTTTTAGGATTTCTGGTTGGAAATATTGGCAGTAACGGTAATTCGTTAAAAGCGGTGGTTATGGCTGCGCTGCTGTTCTGGATTCCGTTCGTCGTACTCCAGATTTGCCGGAAACGCCGCGTGAAAGCTTTCGCCCAGCAACTGGGCGACGCCCTGACTCTGGCGGCTAATTCGCTGCGGACAGGCTACAGTTTTATTCAGGCCTTCGATATGGTGGCCCGGGAAATGCTGCCGCCCATCTCGGTTGAATTCGCCCGGACCGTCAAGGAAACCAATCTGGGCATTCCGATGGAAGACGCCTTGGTGAGCATGGCGAAAAGGGTGAATTCCAAAGATTTCGACCTGGTCATCACTTCGGTGCTGATCCAGCGGCAGGTGGGCGGGAACCTGGCGGAGATCCTCGATAACATCGCCCGGACGATTCGCGAGCGGGTCCGAATCCGGAATGAAATCAAAACTCTCACCGCCCAAGGCCGGATATCCGGTCTGATTATCAGCTTGTTGCCGTTCGGGCTGGCGTTGGCGATCTATACGATCAATCCGGAATATATCAGCCTGTTGTTCGTCCATCCGGTCGGCAAGATGCTCCTGGCGGGAGGGCTCGTCGGGCAACTGATCGGCATACTCCTGATCCGGCGTATCGTAGCGATTGAAGTGTAGCGGGGAGGAGGCGAAGCGTATGCGGGAAATCAGGACGAAACGGGAACGGGGACAGGCCTTGGTCGAATTTGCCATGGTGTTGCCCGTCCTGATCCTTCTTGTCGTAGGAATGATGCAGTTTGGTCTGCTGTTCCATGAATATCTCCTGGTTACGCATGCGGCGCGGGAAGGCGCCCGCGTGGCGACGCTCGGCGGTTCGGACGCGGAGATTATCGCGGCGGTAAACGCCGCCGCCACCTCGCCTTCCGACACCGACATCATGCCGGCGAGCCGTGTGCGGGGCGCCCAGGTCACCATAACGGTGACGAAGCATGTGGCGTTGATTACCCCATTGTTCAACGCGATGTTTCCCCAAAACCCGGTTCCGGTTTCGGGGACTTCCATTATGCGGGTGGAATAGGAGGGCTGTACGATGAAA
>CAZRQI010000139.1:4972-5414 GCA_964602025.1 uncultured Veillonellaceae bacterium | reverse complement strand
GCGACCTTGTTGATGGCGGCGCGGGCGGCCAACAACTGCTGCACGACGTCAACGCAATAGCGTCCATCATCCAGCATCTTGTCGATCCCGTTGATCTGTCCGGAGATTTTTTTCAACCGTTGTTTCATGTCGGCCTTTTCTTTGTCGGTCAGCATCGAGAACCTTCTTTCAAAATTTGATTACCATACCCCGGTAGGGTATATTTTAAGTATAGAACCTGTTTTGAATGAAGTCAAGGGGAAACAACAATGGATTCGATGACTTTGGGATCAATGAAAACATTGGACGCATCGGCGTTGAGAAAATGCGTAAAAAACAAAAAGCTCCCGGATATTCCGAGAGCCTGTGACACAGTCATGGCATTGCTTTGGGCGATCAAGGCAAGTTTGTTTGTTTATTCCAGTTTCATGCAGGTACTGCTGGCCGGGCACGCGGTCCCGAG
>CAZRQI010000139.1:0-4962 GCA_964602025.1 uncultured Veillonellaceae bacterium | reverse complement strand
AAGTATAGAACCTTGTTTTTATAAAGTCAAGATGGGGCAGAGATGACGTTTCGGACACGGGACGGAAGAGTACTGGCGTGTCGGATTGAATCAAGGGGAGAAAAGAAAAAAGCTCCCGGAATAACCGGAAGCTTGAAAACGGCGGGATTTACTCCCGCTTCATGCAGGTGCTGCTGGTCGGGCAGGCGGTCCCGAGGGTGGAACTGGCGAGTAGCGCGGCGGGGATTTCTTCGCGGCTGATTTTGACGAACCCGAAGCGGGCTGCGAAGGCTTCGGCTGTATTGGTCAAAATGTAGAGAGGGGAGACTCCTTCGGATTTCAGCTGACCCAGCATGTGCCGCACCAACGCTTCGCCGATGCCACGCTTGCGAAAATCGGCCTGAACGGCGAAAGAACGCAGTAAAGCGGCGCCACTGGACTTTTCGACACCGAGCGTGCCGACGACTTTTCCGGCCAGGTCGGCCACCACATATTCGCCGCTGGCCGCATCGACACCGGCAACCGGCAGGTTGGCGGCGGTGAGCAACGCGTGAATGGCGGGAAAGTCCGCAGTGGTGGCCGGGCGGATCTGAAAATCAATTCCCGGCTGCAACACTTGTTTGGTTTTTTGGGCCCGGATGAAGGCGCTGCCGATCGCATCCTTCGTTTCGGCCGGATCGAAGCCCAGATCTACGGGATCATACACGCGGGTCAGTTCGACGGAAGGGTCTGCGAACCCGACAGCACACAACTTGGCCTTGAATTCGTCGACGCTCAGCGCGCCGGCGATGCAGCCGGTCCAAACGGCGAGATTTTGGCGCAGCCATTCCGGCAACGGTTTCAGGGTGACGATGTCGGAAACCGCCATCCGGCCGCCGGGCTTCAGCACCCGGTGAATTTCCCGGAATACGGCGTCCTTGTCCACGGACAGGTTGATAACGCAGTTGGAAATGACGACATCCACACTTTCGTTCGGTAGTGGGATGTTCTCGATGGTACCTTTCAGAAACTCCACATTGGTTACGCCCAGTTTGGCTTTGTTCGCGTTGGCGGTCGCCAACATTTCATCGGTCATGTCCAGGCCGTACGCTTTGCCGCTAGGTCCGACCCGCCGCGCCGACAGGATCACGTCGAGACCGGCGCCGCTGCCGAGATCCAGCACCACTTCCCCGGCATACAGGGGAGTAAGGGCAGTGGGATTGCCGCAGCCGAATGAGGCTTCGACCAGTTCCGGCGACAGGCCGGTGACATCGTCGGCTGTATACAGGTTGCCGGTAATGGCTGCGGTGGCTTTGCCCGCGCCGGAGCCGCAGCAGCCGCTACCGCCGCCGCAACCTGTTTTGGCGGTAATGGCGCTGGCATAGCGCTGGCGGACTTTTTCCCGGATTTCTTCATTCGTCAATTTTTCCATAATGATTCACTCCTTCGCAATCCGTCGCAACAGATTCAAATTAACAGCAGGAGTCCGAATTCAGCGCCGCGGCCAGGGTCTGCAGCCCCCGGAGCATCGCTGCTCGTTCCGCCGGGTCGACACCGGCTATGACTTCCTCGAAATAGGCGGTCATCCGGTTTTCCAAATTGGCATAGGTCTGGCTGCCGCGTTCCGTCAGCTTCAAAACGACATAACGCCGGTCATTCGGATCTTCATGACGCAGCAACTGCCCATCCAGCACCAGTTTGTCCGAGACACGGCTGGCGGTGCTCTTGTCGAGATTGAGCCGGTCCGCCAATTGGTTGACGGACAGAACGCCGGCCCGGCCGACTTCGATCAGGGCGTTGCACTGACTCAAGGTCATGTCGCAACAACCCGCCTCGCTGCGTTCGAGGACGCCGAGTTTGCGGATCAGGGTTCGCAGCAGTTCGCGCAGTGTTGCCGCTTGTTTGACGGATTCATTCATGGGTAACCATCCTCCCGGTTAACAATCAACTGGTTGTTGCCAGCATTGATTCACAGAGTAAGTATAACCTATATAATTGCATGACGCAACTAATGATTTTTGCAATTGTCATCGAGGTGACTCTTTCGCTCAATGCAAAAGATTTTCCGACAATCGGGCCAATTTGGGATGTGGTCAACAGGAAACCGCATGATGAAGGTATAATTATAATCACAAATACAAATTGATTTGCCGGCAATTTTCTTTTATGGAGTGATAGCCAATGCTATGGATCAAATTCGTGGTCAGCGCACTGGTCATCATCCTGGCTGGATCGCGACTGTCGCGCTATGGTGACATCATCGCGGAGAAAACAGGGTTGGGCGGCTCTCTGGTCGGTGTGGTGTTGATGGCATCGGTGACTTCGCTGCCCGAACTCGTCACCGGCGTCAGCGCCGTGATGTTTGTCGGCGCGCCGGATATTGCCGTCGGCGACATTTTGGGCAGCTGCGTATTCAACCTATTCATCCTGGCCGCGTTGCTGGACGCGATTCACAAACCGGCTCCGATCACGACCACGGCGCATCATGGGCACATCTTGTCGGCCGCCGCAGGGATCGTGCTGCTTTGCGTTGCGGCGTTCTGCATTTTGTTTCCGCGCTATAATATCGCGTTCGGCTGGATCGGGGCTGGCAGCCTGGTGATTTTTTTACTCTACCCGGTGGCTCTGAAAATTATCGGCGACTTCGAGAAAAAGCAGGCCTCCTTACGATTGGCGGAAGCCCAGGCAGTCTTGCGTTACGAGCAGATCACATTGCGGCAGGCGGCGATCCGTTATACAGTCAATGCGGCCTTGGTGGTGGTCGCGGCGGCGATGCTGCCGGAAATCGGCGCCCAGATTGCCAGCGAAAGCGGTTTGGGACAGACTTTCGTCGGCAGTATTCTGATGGCCCTGACATCATCCCTACCGGAAGTGGTGGTATCGATGGCCGCGGTCCGGATGGGAGCGGTCGATCTGGCTATTGGCAATTTGTTCGGCAGCAATCTGTTTAATCTGTTTATTCTGGCGATCGATGATTTGTTTTTCCTCCCGGGCCCCTTATTGAACAGCATCAGTTCGGCTCATGTGTTTTCGGCGGGTGCAGCTATCGCCATGACGGCGGTTTCGATCATTGGGTTGACTTATCGGGCGGAACGGAAATATTGGCTCTGGGGGTGGGATTCAATCGCCATGATGGCGTTGTTCGCCCTGAATTTCATTTTACTGTTCCTGCAAACGGGGCTGGATTGAATTTAAAACAGGAGGACTGTCATGGAACAATTTATGTTACAGACGCCGCCCGAAGGGTTTATCGATATCACCCGGAAGGTGGCGGAAATCATCCGCCGCAGTCAGGTGAAGCAGGGGATTTGTCAGGTATTCGTGCCGCACACGACGGCCGGAGTGACGATCAATGAAAATGCCGATCCCGACGTGGTAGACGACCTGCTGTCGGCATTGAACACGATGGCCCCCGCGTTGCGATACCGGCATGGCGAGGGGAATTCGCCGGCGCATCTGAAAAGTCTGTTGACCGGCTCATCGGTGATGGTGCCGGTCGAGGCAGGAATCTTGCAGCTGGGGACGTGGCAGGGAATTTATTTCTGCGAATACGACGGACCACGCCAGCGCAAAGTGCAGGTCCAAATCATCGGCGAGGCCAAGGAATAGCAACGGTGAATTTTTTTAAATCGTGCTATTGACAAACCTTATATCCGAGAACTATAATCGGGATAATTAAAATTTCATATCGTTTCTCTTATCGAGAGTGGTCGAGGGACTGGCCCGATGACGCCCGGCAACCGGCAGCAATGCAGTGGTGCCAATTCCAGCAGGAGAAATCCTGAAAGATGAGGGGAAGAGGAAAAGCTTGATTTGCCTCTGTTCCTTCGAACAGAGGCTTTTCTATTTTTGAAGGGAGGGGACCTGTGGAAATGGAGTACCCGTTGGCGCCGGAAGTCAGGGAAACCGTTTCCCGCTTGATGCGGGAGATGCAATTTGGAACGCTGACATTAACCGTACAGGATGGACGCATCGTTCAACTGGAGCGGAATGAAACATTCCAGTTCCCAGCATTGTCCCCCAAAGCGCAGCCGTCACGGCAAGATTCCAAGCCGTCGGTGGAAGTACTACCGGGCTTGGCAGGGGCGTTGGCGGGATTGCGGTTCGGCCAGGTAGTGGTCAAATTTCAGGCTGGCCACGCGATTCAAATCGACCGGACGGAAAAACGTCGCTGGTCGGATTTGATGGGCATCGGCGGCGATGGAATATAGCAGGAAAAGCGATAACGGAAAAAAAGGAGAGAGTAGAATGGGAAATGAGAAAAACTGGTTAGCCTGCATCACGGTGGCGACACTGCTCGCCTTTGTTCTGACCGGCTGCGGCGGCGAAACCCAAAAAACGGCTACCGGGAAACCGGCGCAACCGACTGTACGAAATTCCATCAAGGTCGGCGTGACTGCCGGCCCGCAGGCGGAAGTCATGGAGGTCGCCAAAAAAGTGGCGGCGAAAGACGGCCTGACCATCCAAATCGTCGAGTTCAACGATTTTATCCAGCCCAATGTCGCGTTGAGCCAGGGCGATCTCGATGCCAATGCCTACCAGCACCAGCCATTCCTTGACAACCAGATCAAAGAACGCAAATACGAACTGACATCGATTGCCCAGACTATCATCATTCCGATGGGGATTTACTCGAAAAAGATCAAAAAACTGGACGAACTGAAACCCGGCTCAACCGTGGCGGTGCCGAATGATCCGACCAATGGCGGCCGCGGGCTGCTGCTTCTGGAAAAAGCCGGGCTGATCAAGCTGAATCCCCAGGCGGGCCTCAAGGCCACTCCCCAGGACATCGTCGCCAACCCGAAAAACCTCAAGATCAAAGAGTTGGAGGCGGCGCAGGTTCCCCGCTCGCTGGACGACGTCGACATCGCGGCGGTGAATGCCAATTACGCCGTGGTGGCCGGGCTGTCGCCGAAGACCGATTCGCTCCTGCTCGAAGATTCCAAATCGCCGTACGCCTGCGTGATCGCCGTCCGTACCAAAGACAAGGCCGACCCGGTGTTC
>CAZRQI010000138.1:0-5427 GCA_964602025.1 uncultured Veillonellaceae bacterium | reverse complement strand
CGGTTTGCCGATCTCAAGGGGCGCAGTCGCATCTATACCGCCGGGATTTTTTTGTTTTCCACGGCGACACTACTGTGCGGAGTCGCGAGTTCGGCGGCTTGGCTGATTTTTTTGCGAATGCTTCAGGGAATCGGCGCTGCCTTTATCTTCAGCACCGGTATGGCCATATTGGCGGCCGCGTATCCACCGGAAAGCCGTGGCCGGGCGCTGGGGTATTCCACGGCTTCGACCTACGTCGGCTTGTCGGCGGGACCGGTCTTGGGAGGACTGATCAGCTTTCACTTCGGCTGGCGGATCATTTTCGGGTTAAGTGCTTTTCTGGGCTTTCTCGTGTTTTTCCTTGCCTACCGTTTTTTACGACGGGAGACAGGCAACAGCGGCGAACAATTTGACACGGTCGGATGTTGTCTCTATATGGCGGGTTTGGTTTCGTCCCTGTATGGATTTTCTTTTCTGCTCGACGGCTGGGCGCCCCGGGCATTACTGGCGGCAGGCATCGCGTTGTTGATCCTTTTTTTTCGATATGAAAATTGGCGTATTCATCCCTTGTTGGACATTCATTTATTTACGGACAATGTGACCTTCGCCTTTTCCAATCTGGCGGCCATGATCAACTATAGCGCGACTTTCGCGATCGGCTTTCTGGCGTCGCTTCATCTGCAGGTGGTCATGGGGCTGGATGCGCGGGCCGCCGGTTGGGTCATGCTGTCCCAGCCCGCTTTGATGGCTATTTTTTCTCCGTTCGCCGGCCGCCTTTCCGATCGGGTCGAGCCGCGCATTGTGGCTTCGTCCGGCATGGCCATGACGACGATCGGTCTCTTTTTCTATATTTTTGTTACCCGTACGACGACCCTGCCGGTGATTATAGCTGAGTTGTCTCTGATTGGCCTGGGTTTTGCCTTTTTTTCGTCACCGAACAACAACGCGATCATGGGATCCGTCGGCAAGGAAAAGTATGGTACGGCCGCCTCTTCACTGGCCACCATGCGGATGGTGGGACAAGCCATCAGCATGTCGATCGTGGCGCTGATCATGGCGATGAACGGCGGGCGGCAGGCCATCGGCGCGGATTCCGTCAGCATGCTGTTGGCCAGTACCCGCTATGTCTTGATCGCTTTCACGGCCCTGTCGATGGCAGGAATCTATTTTTCACTGAAACGCGGCCGGATTCGCTAGTGCAACTCTTCCCGGCAGGACATTCAATTTTTTAAGGAGGCAGGTCACCCCATGCTGCTTGACTTACTGGGCGACGCGGCATTGATCGCCAGCTCCGCTTACCTTTTCGGCAGAAACAAATACATTACGCAGTGTGTCCACCATCCGACACGACTGCAGAACTATTTGACGCTTGTGGCGATTTTTGCCACACTATCCATCATTGGCACCTACCACGGCATTCCGGTCGAAGACGCGCTTGCCAATACCCGCCTGGTCGGGACCTTGATCGGCGGCATCATGGGGGGGCCATGGGTCGGCGGCACAGTCGGCGTCATCAGCGGAATGCATCGGTATTTGCTGGGTGGATTTACCGCCGAAGTATGCGGCATCTCGGCGGTCATTGGCGGACTGATGGCCGGCTTTGCCCGGCAACGACTCGGCATTCATCGCCTGGACTGGAAAGCGGGAGCCGTGCTGGCGCTGGCGGGCGAGTTCGTGCAAAAATCGCTGGTCATCGCTTTCGCCAAACCGTTTGAGGCGGCGGTATCGCTGGAAAAAGCCATTGCGATTCCGACGACGGTGGTCACTGTTTTGGGAACCATCATTTTTATCATTATCATTAAGGACATCCAGTCCTCACGGGAATCGCACAGCGCCGATGCGGCGGAGCTTTCCCTGGAAATCGCCAGCCAAACCCTGCCGTACTTGCGGCAGGGGCTGACAGAGGCGTCCGCGATAAAAACCGCCCGGATTATTTTTGAACTGACCAAAGTCGACTCGGTGTCCATCACCGATGCAACCCATATTTTAGCCTTTGTTGGCGCCGGCGACGATCATCACCGGGTCGGCGAACCGATCATGACCCAGTCTACCCGCAAATCCATTCAGGAGAAACGGCTGGTTGTCCTCTATACTCCGGAAGAGCGCGGTTGCCCGGTGCCGGACTGTCCGCTGAAATCCGGTGTGGTAGCGCCCTTGTTCGTTCATGGCGATGAGGTGGCGGGCACGATCAAACTTTCCCGCAAGGAAATCAATGGTGTGTCGGAAGTGGATATTCGCCTGGCGGATGGATTGGCGCATTTGCTGTCGGTTCAGATTCAGCTGGCGGAAGGCGACAAACAGAAAAAGATGCGGGAAAAAGCCGAATTTAAGGCGCTTCAGGCGCAGATCAACCCGCATTTTCTCTATAACACGCTGAACACAATCATGTCGTTTTGTCGTACGAGCCCGGAAACGGCGCGGACGTTGCTGGCGCATCTGGCCACTCTCATGCAGCGATGCTTTGACAATCGAGCCGAATTTATTTCGCTGAAGAATGAAATGGATGGCATTGTGGCGTATCTGGAGATCGCCAAAGTTCGGTTTGGTTCGCGGCTGGCCGTGGACATCGACATCGATCCGGCTCTGGAACAGGCCCAGATTCCGCCGCTGACATTGCAGCCACTTGTGGAGAACGCACTGGATCACGGATTGTTTCCCAAGGTTAGCGACTGTCATCTGGCGATTAACGGACAGTTGACGAACGAGGGGATGGTTCTGTGCATTCAGGACAATGGCGTGGGAATCCCACCGCAAAAACTGGCCGGACTGATGACGGAATCGGAACGTATTGGCGTGAAAAACGTGTCGCAGCGCTTGAAAAGTCTGTATGGGGAACAATACGGCCTATCGATCGCGAGCCATCCCGGCGGCGGAACGCAGGCGACTATCCGGATTCCTTATGAAAGCAAGGTGAGCGCCTGATGATTTCTACTGTGATTGTCGACGACGAAATGCCGATCTGTGATGAGATCGAGTATTTGTTGGAAAGCCACGACGATGTGAAGATCGTCGGAAAATTTAACAATGCCTTTGACGCAATCGCTTTTATTGCCGACCAAAAACCGCGCCTGGCATTTTTGGATATTCAGATGCCCGGAATTTCCGGTCTGGAAATGGCCCGCAAGCTCAAAGACCTGAAAAATCCTCCCCTGATTGTCATCGTTACCGCCCATCCCGAGTATGCCCTGGAGGCTTTTGACACTCCGACAATCGGGTATGTGACCAAACCGGTCACGGAAGAAAAAGTGGCCGGGGTCATGAACAAACTCCGCTGCCTGTTGCAGAATGCTCCACCGGCGGGAAAAGCCGACGTCAATCGAATCTGTGTGCAGGCTGGCGGCAAGATTCTGCCCTTGGCGCCGGAGGAAATCGTTCTGGTCGGGGTAAAGGAAAAAGAAGTGTATATTCGCACCCGGACGGCCGAATACTCAACTTCCTTCAATTTTCAGGATATCACCGCCCTGCTGGTTGAACGGTCTACCGCCCGGGACAAGTTTATTCAGGTCCATCGGCAGTATATCGTTAACGTGGATAAGGTGCTGGAGATCATCCCCTGGTTTCACGGCACTTACTATTTGAAAATGGCGGATTGCAAGGCAGAGCAGGTGCCGGTCAGTCGTTCCAAGATCCGCATGATCAAGGAGATCCTGGGGCTGAAATAAAGCAAAAGAAACGGGAGCTGTGTTTTGACGGCTCCCGTTTCTTTCAAATGGCCAATGTTCTGCTTTTACGGAATCGGTTAGGCGATGCCCAGCCATTTCCAATAGGTTGCGCCCATCAACAGGATCAAAAGATACGCGATGATGGTCAAGGGAATGCCGGTTTTGATGAAATCGCGCACTTCAAAAGTTTCCGTGCCGTAGGCCACCATGTTTTGCGGCGCATTGACCGGCAGGATGAAGCCGAAGCTGACGACATACTGCAAAATCATCGTCATGCCAACTACGTTGATGCCCGGCGTCTTGACGCTTTGCAGGATGGAGATGATGATCGGGATCATCGCCGAGGCCAGAGCGGTGGCGCTGGCAAAGCCCAGGTGGATGACGATCAGGAACGCGGCCAGAATCGCCAGGATGATCAAGGCGGGCATTGTTTGCAGGCCGAAGGTGGAAACGATGATTTTGGCGATCCAGGCGGCGGCTTTGGTCGACAGAATCGCCGAGCCGAGGCTGATGCCGACGCCGAACAGGATGACCGTGCCCCAGGGAATCTTGGACTGCGCTTCCGGCCAGGACATGACGCCGATCTTCGGCAGCAGCATAATGGCAATCGCAGCGATCGTGGTGGAAGAAGTGTCAAACGGGTGCAGCACTTTTTCGGTTGACCACAGGAACAGAAGCACGAAAGAAATAAAGAGCATTTTTTTCTCATCCGTCTTCATCGGTCCCAAATCCGCCAAGGCTTTGGCGACAACGGCATCTCCGCCGGCGATCTCATCCATTTCCGGCGGCATGGTTTTCATCAGGACGTAGTACAGGGCAACGGACATCAGGACGGCAAACGGCAGGGCGGCAATGAACCAATCCATCCAGGTGATGTTCACGCCGAGCTGCTTTTCGATGAAACCGACGGCGATCATGTTCTGGGCTGCCGCCGTTTTGATGCCGACGTTCCAGATGCTGTCGGCCTGCGCCGTGGCGATCATCATGACGCCGGCGAACTTGCTCTTCCGTTCCACGCCGAAAGCCACGATAATGCCCATGACAATGGGGACGAGACAGGAAACACGGGCGGTCGTGCTTGGCACGAAGAAACTGAGCAGGAAGCCGACGAAAATAACACCGGCCAGAACCCGATTGGTTTTGGCGCCGATTTTGGATAAGACCAACAGCGCAATCCGCTTGTCCAGACCGGTTTTCATCATTGCCGCGGCAATGAACAGAGCGCCGGCGACCAACGCCAGAGCCGTGTTGGCAAATCCGCCCAAGGCCATGGTCAGCCCCCGACTGGTGCCAATCAATTTTGCGGGGGTTGCAGGGTCTGGCGACGTGCCGAGGGAGAAGGCCATCAGGGCCATGATGGCGCCGGCGCTGACCGGATAGGAAATCGTGTCGGTCATCCAGACGATAACGGAAAAGACCAGGATCGCCAGCATCCGTTGCCCGGCCACCGGCAGACCGGCTTGCGCCGGCAGCATCATGATGCCCATCATGACAATCAAACCAATAATAAGACCGTACTTTTTCGCGAAAGGCACATCTGTGGACGGGGCGGTGGAAACAACCTGTTTACTCATGAAAACCCTCCTCGTATCAAAATTGAATTTTTCGCTTTATTCTTTCATTTTGCGACTGGTTTTGCCACGGATTCCGCCTGAAACGCGAAAAATGAAAACTGAAATGAAAAATTTCTGTCTGAATTGCTTCTGGAAAGGCAGCGAGGAAAGGCAGTGATTGACAAAACCGCTTCCTAAGGCATACAATCAAAGAAAATCCGAGTAAAACAATG
>CAZRQI010000137.1:0-5433 GCA_964602025.1 uncultured Veillonellaceae bacterium | reverse complement strand
GTTCAACATGGTGAGTTATTACCTGTTGGAACGGGTCTATTCGGACCGCCTCGCTTCGGATAACCAGATCCATACGCGAAATGTCGCGCTTAGTGTTTCATCATTTTACGAAACGGTGTACGCGGTAGTCGGCGAGATGGCGCAAGCCGGCGAAATCCGGAGCCTGGATCCCGCCCGGCAGCAGGAATACATCCGGGAACGTTTTGCGCAATATGATTATTTCAGCAATCTAGTGATTCAAAAAACACCGGACGGAACGCAGACGGCCCGGGTTCGCGGCGAAAAGGCCATCCGTCCCGAGCGCTGGTGGTTCCAACGGTTAGTGAAGGAAAAAAGGCCCTTTATCACTCCTTCTTTTTATTCCTTCGGATCGGACAGCAATGATCCGACCACGGCGATGGCCGTTGTCTTTCCGGTGTTCCGGGAGGATGCGATGGTCAGCTCGGTGGCGGCTTTTCTCCGTATTGAAGAAATACAGGAACGGGTAGGCCGGCATTATCGGGGCGATGATCGCTACACCTATATTCTGGATGAGGACGGAACCATGATTGCCCATCCGGAATGGGAAAAAGTCAAGTTACGGTATAATTATAAGAAGGGCGACAAGGCGTTGGTGGCCCGGGATAGTCAGGGAAAATATCTTTTGGACGGTCAGGATTACCGGCAGGATAACGAAACGATCGAGGTCGCGCCGGGTTTGCGCCGGATCGTCGAGAGTGTTCTTGCCGGCGAATCAGGGACGGCCGAGTATGTCGAGCTCGATGGGAAAGTGATGTTCTGCAGTTACGCACCGGTCGCCATTCCCGGCTATGGCGCCGCCTGGGCGGCGATTACCGTGCAGGACAAGGCGCTGGCGATGGCTCCCCTCCAAAGAACGATCGGGCAAAATGCGGTTCTTTCGTTTTTGGTGCTGGCCGGACTGGCGACCATGATCTTGCGGCAAAGCCGGGAAATGGAGCGGAATGCCCAACAGCTGGCGCAAGCCAATGCTTCGCTGGAAGAGGAAGTGGGCGAGCGGACCCGGGCGGAAACGGAGTTGACGGCCGCCAATGAAGAGTTGACCGCCATGAATGAAGAAATGTTGCAGGTTACCGAGGAACTGCAGCAAGCCAACCATCAGATGCTGGTGGAAATAGACGTTCGCCAGGCAACGGAAAGCAAATTGCTTCTGCGGGAACGGCAGTATCGGGCGATGTTTCGCCTGATTTCCGACAATGAAGCGGAATTTGACGTTCAGATGCAGGGGCTGCTGGCCAGTGCGCGGGAGTTAGTCAATGCAGCCGATGGCTTTGTGATCCTTATGGAAAATAATCGTCCCTTTGTCCGTTACATTCAAGGAAGCAAACAGGCGTTGCTGGGGAGCGAAGTGACCCGAAAAACCGGCCTGTTGCCGACCGTGCTGGCGACAGGAAAGTTGCAGTACCGGGAAGATTATCAAAGCCTGCCGGACCGATTGAGAGGGCCCTTGTGGGACAATCTGCGAACTGTCGCGATTTTTCCCCTGAAGCAGCACGAACAGGTTGCCGGGGCTGTGGCGATCACCTGGAATGATGAAATTCGACAGCTGTCGGCAGATGAGCTGGAAATGTTGCAACAGTTTTCCGATCTTGCCGCACTGGCCCTTCAGGATGCGAAAATACGGGAAGCATTGCGCCACGAACTGTTGCAGCAGGAGCGACTGCATGAGAAAATCAGCCACATGGCGTATCACGACGCCCTGACGGGGTTGCCCAATCGGGCTTGTTTGATGGAACGGCTGAAAGTGGAACTGGAAGCGGCCGCGCAGGGCGCCGGCGGCGGAGTCGTCTTTTTCATCGATCTGGACGATTTGAAAAGCATCAACGATAATTTCGGCCACTTGGCCGGCGACCGACTGATTGTCGCCGCCGGGGAAACCATCCAGGCCCTGGCGGGGGAAAAGGCTTTTGTCGCCCGCCTCGGCGGCGACGAATTTATCGTTGTCTTGCCGGATCGGCTGGAAACGGCCGAAATTTCCCGGCTTGGCGACCGCCTGGTCGAGGGCCTTTGCCAGGATTATCCGTTCGCCGACGAGGCCGCCCGCGTGTCGGCCAGTGTGGGCATCGCTCTCTTCCCGCAGGATGGGATGACCGTGGAAGAGTTGATGAAAAAAGCGGACAACGCCATGTATGCGGCCAAGGCCGCCGGGCGAAACTGCTGGCGTTTCTTTGACCCGGCCATGCTGCGCGACGCGCAGGAGAAGTTGCTGCTGACGAATAGTCTGCGGCATGCGTTGGCGAAAAATGAGTTTCGGGTGGCGTATCAACCCCAGGTGGACCTGAAAAACGGACGGGTCATTGGCTTTGAGGCGCTGCTCCGTTGGAACAGCAAGGAGCACGGGTCGGTTCCGCCGGGAAAATTCATCCTCCTGGCGGAGCAGAACCAATTGATTGTGCCGATCGGGATCTGGGTTTTGGAGCAAGCCTGCGTTTTTGCCCGGCGGATTTCCCGGCTGGGGTTCCCTGATGTCCGTGTCGCGGTGAATCTTTCGCCCAAGCAATTGGCGGATGAAAACCTGATCCGCGAGGTGGACCGAATCCTTGGTTCATCCGGTATTGCGGCCCGCCAGCTGGAGCTGGAAATCACGGAAAGCGCGCTGTTGGCCTCGATCGAGGAGAGCAGCCGAAAATTGCATCAACTGGAAGCGCTGGGCGTGCGACTGGCTTTGGATGATTTTGGAACCGGCTATTCCTCTTTGACCTACTTGCGGTTGTTCCCGGTGGAAACATTGAAAATCGACAAAACTTTCATTGATAATATCCCGGAGCGGGAAACAGTGCTGGTTCAGTCCTTGATCCGCTTCGCCCAGAGTCTGGAGATCCATGTTGTCGCCGAAGGCGTGGAACGGCAGGAACAGTGGGATTATCTCCGGGAGTGCGGCTGCGATGTTGGGCAGGGCTTCCTGATTTGCCGGCCGACGCCGGAAGAAGACGCGATTCGGTTCCTGTTGGCGAAGAATCGCCAAGACATCGTCTAGTCGACCAAAGGAGCGTGATCATGCTGGGCAGGAGAAGGATCATTGGAGTGTTGGCCGCCTGCATCATCATTTCCCTGGCTGTTCTGACGGGATGCGCGGGGATGAGAGCCGACAGCGGGAGCGCACCCCAGCGGGTGGTTCTAAAACTGGGAACGGAGACGGCCGGCGAATCGCCGGAAACCCGCGGTTCGCAAAGACTGGCGGATCTGGTGAGGCAAAAATCCGACGGGACCCTGGTCATCGATGTCTATGAAAATGCGAAACTGGGGACAATGAAAGAACGGGACGAAGGCATGCGGATGGGAACCATCGATATGGGGACTTCATCGGTCGGTTTTCTCGCCGCCTATGCGCCGATTCTGGGGATCTTTGACTTGCCCTATATTTACAAGGATAAAGCCCATGAATTGCGGGTGTTTGACAGTGAAATAGGCAAGAATGTCGACACAAAACTCCAGGCCGAGGGCCTGCGGGTGATTTGCTATTTTGATGCCGGCGCCCGGCAGATCACGAATAATCGGCGACCGATCGATACCCCGGCGGATCTCAAGGGGCTGAGAATCCGGGTGCCGCAGACAGACGCCAGTATGGAGGGGTTCCGGGCATTGGGGGCGATTCCGACCGCCCTTTCCTTCGGGGAAGTGTATTCGGCGCTGAAACAAAATGTGGTGGAGGGACAGGAAAATCCCGTTTCCCTGGTGTTATACAATCGTTTCCATGAAGTGCAGCGGTATCTTTCGATTACCAATCACCAGCATTTCATCCAGGTGCTGACGATCAGCGAAAAAACGTGGCGCAGGTTAGCGCCACGTCATCAGGAAATATTGCTGGAGTGCGCCAAAGAGGCGCAGGCGTACCAGCGCGAAATTGTCGCGTCGGAAGAACAAGCCTTGATCAAAGTCTTGCAGGATAAAGGCATGAAAATCAATGCGGTGAAAAACACGGCGGAATTTGCGGAGTTGGCCAAACCGCTGCGAAGTCTCTATATCCGGAAACTGGGGAAACCGGCGGCCGACCTGTTTGAAAGGATCGATTCCCTGCGTAATTGACCAAAGCGGCCGGACTACAGGAAGGCGAGCTCCGCGTTGTATTCGATTTTCCGGGCGACCAGCCGGGCGGTGTCGGCGTCGAAGAGTTCCCGCAGCAAATAGAATCCCAGTTCCAGTCCGGAACTCACGCCGCCGGCGGTGACGATCCGCCCGGCCGGGACGACCTTGGCCGCGACGACTTCCACGCCATCGTAACGGGCCAGTTCGTCCAGGCATTCATGGTAGGTGGTCGCTTTGCGGCCGGTCAGCAAACCGGCTTCCGCCAGCAGGAAGGCGCCGGTGCAGACCGATGCGATAAACCGGGCCTGTGCTTCCTGCCGCAGGATGAACTGTCGAAGGTTGGTGTTTTTCATCGCCGCCAGACGGCCTTTGCCGCCCGGAACCACCAGAACATCGAGGTCGGGACAAGCGTCGACCGTCATGTCCGGCAAGATTCGCAACCCGTTGAAAGCGCGAAGCTCCCCCGCTGATTCGGCGACCAGCGAGACCTGCACGCTGTTCGGGAGTATTTTGTTTACGTAGCTGAGGACTTCAAACGGGCCGACAAAGTCCAGTTCTTCCACACCGGGAAACAGAAGGATACCGATCTTCCACATTTTGCGATTCCTCCTCGTACGATAGGTTATTCCCCTTGTATGATACGAAAAAGCTCCTGTCGATGTAAAGGCCGAATCAGAGGGAGTCGGCGGCTTTTTCCGCCGCCGGTGAAAGGAAGGCGTCGGCTTTGATCGGACTGGAATCCAGAACGTAGACCAGCAGGAAAATTGCCGGGCAGACTACCCATTCCAGATAAATCACGTGCGGCAGGATGCGGACGGCCGGAAATACTTGCCAGAGAACCAGCGAAACCAGGCCGCCGAGAATGGTGTAAAACGCCGAATTCTTCCGGCACAGACCGGGCGTAAATAGGGTGAACAGCACGACGACGCTGAAAGCGGCGGTCAGACTGAGGCCGATCATAATGGTCTGGATGATGCCGCTGACCGTCATGGCCAGGACCAGCGTGAGCGCTCCCAAAACGAGCACCGAAGCTTTGGTGACAAATAGCAGATGTTTCTCGCTGGTTGTCGGATGAAGCATGCGTTTGTAAATATCCTGCGAAAACAAGGTGGCGGAACTCAGTAACAGATTGCAGGCGGTGGAGATGTCGGCGGCCCAGAGAGCGGCGAGGGTCACGCCGGACAGCACCGGATTCAGGGACATGATCATCAGGGGCAGGGCCATGGCGGCGCTGACATTGGGGTAGTCAGCCCGGGCGATGATTCCCATCAGGGCGCAGACAAAGCCGATCGGCAACATGATGGCGCCGCCGATGATGAAGCCGCGTTGCGCGGTGGCGACGTCCCTGGCGCCGAGCGAGATCTGGATGATGCTTTGCAGGGAAAGGTT
>CAZRQI010000136.1:1173-5508 GCA_964602025.1 uncultured Veillonellaceae bacterium | reverse complement strand
GCGGGCATTCGGATCGTCGGTAACGATCTCCTCCGCCAGACTCCCCGGCCGTGGCGGCCGGACTCGCTCCTTCAATTTTCCCACATCCACCAGGCCGATGTCATAAAAATTCCGCTCAAATTTCAGCCGGTCATATACCTGCAACGCTTGAACAAAGTATTGCGGCTCGATCAGTAAATTAAACTTCTGGGTATGCAGATACCCTTCCACCGCATTGCGCCACCGGGGATCCCTGATTTCCAGTACATCGGCGAAAATCCGGGGACGAACGGCTCGGCCGGCGCCAGACAATTCCGCTTCAATGGCCGCCGCCAAATCCAACAGGTTTTTGTCATAACTTTTGACTCCCTGCCGCAACCGGGCGATGTCCGCCTTCATCTCTTCCAGCCGTTTCCGCCCCTGCTCCAGCAGAGTTTTCAGCCGAAACGACTCTTCCCGCGCCTGCGTCAGCGCCTGCTGGAATTCCCGCTGAAATCCCCGCCAGAAATCCTCATCCAGACTGTCTGCCGCATCGGCGCGCAGCCGCTCGCCATAAGCCCCCATCCCGTCCGCCATCTCCCGCAGCTTTTCACACGCCGCCGCGTACTGGCGCAACAAACTATGCAGCCGACTCTGATTGGCACGCAAAACCTCCAACTTTTCCCGAAACTGCCGCAGCTTTTCCTCCAGAAACTCTTTTTGCCGCTGGGCCTCGCACCGGGCTTTCTCGTTGACGACTTCCTGATAACGGCGGTCCAGCGTGACGCGCTGTTCTTCCAGGGACTGCAGCTGCTGTTCCATGACGTCCAGGTCCCGTTGCCACGCCCGATGCCGCTCCCCGGCGCCCGTCAGCTGAACATCGGCCTCCGCCAGCTCAGCGCGGGCAACCAAAAATCGATGCATCAATAGACGGGTATTCTCGTCATCATACTGGGCGAACTTCGCGGCAATCCCCCGCAAAGACCCGATCCGCCGTGTGACCTGTTCCATTTCGCTTTCCAGCTGTTTGTAGTGACGAATATTCTCCCGCATATCCTCAATTTCCACTTTGCCGGATACATTGCAGACAAAGTTCGCGATGAAATCCTTGATGTCCATAATTGGCGAAAAGGGCACCGCCTTGCGGAACAATGAAAAAAACTTCTCGCCCAGTCCGCCCATCAAGTGCCGGAAATTCTCGCGGTACGTAGCATTGGAATCGAAATAGCGGAAATTGTTGCGCCCCGCTTTGGCAACGGCCCACTCGCGCAGGCTTCGAATATCCAACGGGGTTTTGTTCATAATGAAATGATGTTCGGGAAGCTCCCCGTTCAAATAAAAAAATCGATGTTCTTCCTTGCCGCCGTCGGCGTAACTGTCAAACACAACTCCCAGACAGAAGCCTTTCTTCTCCTTGGTATCCCAAAACTCACCCACAATATAACTGGAGAAATTCTTACCCTGACGGAGGTACACCACCCCCTCCGCCTCGTTCTCAGCGACTTCTCCCTGCAAATAGCCCCGCAAACTGCGGCGTGACTGCTCATTGGCCGCCTTGTTGAAATATAGGCCGGCGGTATCTCCCAGCACCAACACCTGCAAAGCATCGATGATGGTGGATTTCCCCGATCCGGTCTTGCCGGTAAGAAAATTCAGCCGCTTCAGCTCGATGGTCTCATGAACAATGAAATGCCAGTTAATCAGCAAGAGTCGCTGCAGAATCTTCATCGAAAGCGATGGCCTCCTCCCGTGGATTTCCCCACTCTCGGGACCTGTCGAACAACTGTTGGATTTGTGCATCGCTGACTGCGAGCAGCACCGACGGATAAATCACCAGCTTCGTCTCTGGATCCGTCCATTCACCGCCAACCCGGTCGAGCAGATTAAACTCCCGCAGAGTACTCAGTCCTTCCGCGAGACTCTTGTCCGCCAGCTTCTTCTCCAACAGGTTGAGCAACGACATTTTTTCCAGCAGATCGCGCACGGTGCTGACCACATCCCGCCGCAACGTCATCTTTTCGCTTTCTTCCAGATAGATCAGCCGCAACACCAGCAAAAAATAGCTCTCATGTTTATTCAGCCGGTAACGGTTGGTTCCGTAACGGTTCGACAGCGCCGCCACGCCCAGTTGACCATCCAGGTTCAATTCCCAGCCCGCCAAAGCCAGATAACCCTGAAACACGGAAAAATAGCGTTCCAGGAAGCGGTAATCCCGATCGATGATCAATGTTTTTTCCCGCGGATCCACCCGTTCCCGCAACAAAAAGGTTTTGTCCAGCAGGAGATTGACCAGACGGGTGAATTGTTCCTTGTCGCGGTCGCTGAACTTTTGGTAATCATCCATCCACATGTTTTTTCCCTTCCCTGCGCTCAATCCTCATCTCCGGAATCCGGAACCCGTTGATCAGCAGATGCCCTTCCTCAAACGCAATGCGGTACGGGATTCCCTTCTCGTCCGACTTGATCACGCCGAGAATAAGCTTGATAAAATCCTCGGTTACCGCCAGTTCAATTTGTCGGGCCGTGATCGCCGGCCTATCGGCCAACAGCCGCTGCATGAACTCCAGCACTTTCTTGTCGCTCATGCTGTCGCGGACCCGCTTCTTCAACTGATCGAACTCCGCCTCAAATTCCTCACGGTCCGTCCTGTCAGTGGCTCGAAGCGGTTCCGCCTGGACGAATTGCCGCTTTTTCGGTTCCCGGTACAACGAATCGGAATCCAGCCAGCGTTGCTCAAACAGGCCGGTCGCCGCTTGCAAATCTTCCCCGATAGCTGCCGGCAAGGCTCGGTTAATGCGCGGCAACGCCTTGATAATCTCGATCAACTGACCTTTCGCGTCCCGGTTGGTGTTGAGCAAATACTGCGTCCGTTCGACGGAAGCCCGGGTATAGGCGGCATTCTTACGATCGATCTCTTGCAGCAACCGATCCATCTTTTCGTACTGATCGCTAATAAACGTGATCATTCTCAACGTTTCGTCATACGCTGTTCCGGCATCGGCGAACCGCCCTTTGCGCACCAACTGATTCCGAATCTTTTCAATGGTCCTACCGTCGGCCAGCCAATCGCGCAAAATCGCCAGAATTCGGGTGCGAAATCGGGGAACACTGTCGAACGTCTTCAACGGATGATAAATTTTATCAGAAATCAGCACCTGATAACGGTCGAAATGTTCCCGCAGCACTTCCCGCACTTCCGCCTGCTCCTGCAGCATCAGATAATAACTGCGCATATTGTTCAGCAGACTCTTCAAACTGTCCACCAAGCGATCGGTCATGCTGTAGGAGGCCAGCAGCGCTTCAGCCAGGAAATCGCCCTGTTCCTCCTGCGCCTTGCTCAAGTTCGAATACGTCGAGTACACCAACGAATTATATTCCTTCGGCTGATCCTCGCTGATTTCATATAACACCTGAAGGATCTTCACGCTATAGTCGGGAACAGCCACATACTCATCCACCGTATGCGCCAATGGGTCCAACTCGATCCAGCCGGTCTTCAGCAACCGGCGAACCAGCCAGTGGGCCCGGCCGGACAAGGAAACATCTTCTATCTCCTCCTCCTCCGCGGCCAACTCGAACATCCGGTTCTCCAGCGTGGCAACCATCCGGTTGACCAGGTCATCGCGTTGGATCAAAAACTCCTGTTTGTAACATCGGTACACGACAAACAGAGCCTCCGCATAGATCTCCCGGTTGGGCGAAGATAACAGCGAAAAAAATTGCGGGTTGCGAATGATCCCGAATAATTGCATAATCGCCTGCTCCCAAATCATTGAAAATAAGTCCGGATGTGCGTTTCAAAGTATGACACCGTACACTCATTCGTTTTCCATACGCCAATATCCTGCCCATGACTAGGAGCAAGAACTCTGATCATCCCTGCAAACGATACAAAATGAGCTGCGCTGAAGCAATTTTCAACGCAGCTCATTTTTCAATGCAGTATTCCTTATCAGCGCGAAGCTGAACCCCGCACATAACAAGTTGCCCTGCCAATGCCTCGCTTAACCAAAATGCCGGCTTGCACCATTCCGCTCAAAACTTCCGACGTTCGCGACTTGCCCAACCCTAACAGCTCCATTCCTTGAGCCACCGTAATCTCTCCCTGACCCAAAACAAACGCTAATATACTATTTTGCGCTTCCACCGTTTTTCTGTTTGCGTCCGTTTTTTGCGTCCGTTTTTTGCGTCCGTTTTTTGCGTCCGTTTTTTGCGTCCGACTCTTGCGATAAAACGTTACCTGCACAAACATTCCTGTTTCAATAATGTCCGGTTTTTGCAAACCGGCTTCCAAACAAAGCCGAGTCAGTTTCCGAATCCCCCGTCCCCACTGTTCAATAAGTTCGGCCTCTTTGAAGACTCGGGCGATGACCTTAT
>CAZRQI010000136.1:0-1163 GCA_964602025.1 uncultured Veillonellaceae bacterium | reverse complement strand
CCGAGCGACCATCGAGAACTTCCTCCAGCGTAATCCCTCTTGGAAATGCGCCCGGTGAAGTGATCTCAATTCGGGAATCATAAACGGCCACTTTTATGTCTGAACCTGACATCACATAATCGCGGTGCACAATGGCGTTGACCAACGCTTCACGTAAAGCTTCGGGAGGTATCTCATATTTATCGATCCGTCGCAGATGGTCGGCGCCGACTTCTCCCGACAGATTGATATTTGCCAGCAGAAATTTCATGGCATTCTCTAATTGGAAAAACAAGTCCCCCGTCAATTCTTTACGGTCGATGAATACATCAGAATCATCACCCTTGAATCGGGCGCACTTTATGTGAACGTGTTCCCACGCACCCATCAAAATGGGGCCAGCGTTGGTTAATTGTAGTTTTCCTTGCTGAACTTTTAAGAACTTTAGATTTACCAAAGTTTCTTCAGTGATTTCTTTGCGTAATTGAATCGCAAGGAGTTTTCTCAACGCCTCAATAACCTCTGCTTGGTCCGGGCAATCTGAACAACAATCTTCATCAAATGAAATGTTGAGTTTCTGACGTTCTAATTCCTGAACATATTCAGGATCAGCCTGTTTGTTGGTTGCGCCAACGCGAATATAGACGCCTGCCGCTTTGCCCAAGCTTTTCAGAAAATGTGGTTTAACCGGGCTGGGATATACCTCCACGACAATAATTGTAAGTTCCTGTAGCGAATATCCATAAATTTCAGGTACGATCAGTGGATGAATAAGATCATGGGCCATATTGGCGATTCGGTCCATATAGTCAGGCACCTCGGAGTTCTCTATCCCCATAACGGTCCCATCATCTTTGACGCCAATAAGTATTTTCCCTCCGCCGGTATTCGCAAATGCAATAATCGACTTGGCCAATCGTTCGGAAGTTGGTATTGCCGCTTTGAACTCCAACGTCTTTCCTTCGCCACGTGCTATCTGTTCCAAGATCGTCATGAGGCACCTCCATTTGATAACCACCCCACCACATACATTACGCTCTATCAAACGATTTCGCGTCTGCGACAGCAATCTCCTTCTGGGGCTCAGATCGCCCAGCGTTAAATTCATAGCCGCCGCTCCCCGAAATTGCGTATAACCAAAGACAACGTCCACAATATCTCCTACAAATTGAATTATAGTCACA
>CAZRQI010000135.1:0-5538 GCA_964602025.1 uncultured Veillonellaceae bacterium | reverse complement strand
ATTCCGAATGCAAAGGCGGCAGCGAGAATGAGTAGGCTGGAAGAACTGATCGCCGAGCTTTGCCTGGATGGGGTGGAATATAGACAAATTGGAGGAATAGCTGAATGTTATGCAGGTGCTACCCCAAAAACAGGAGTTGCCGCATACTGGGAAAATGGCACAATCCCCTGGATGAGTTCTGGCGAAGTGAATAACAGAGTAATTTTTGATACGGAACAGAAAATCGCACAAATAGGATATGAAAATTGCACTACCAAGATGGTTCCGGCAAACGCAGTGGTTGTTGCACTTGCTGGTCAAGGAAAAACCAGATTTGAAAGCAATGTGACAATTGATGAGGGAGGTTTGACTAGATGCTGATATTGCCGGCTATTATGGAAGATGCAATAAAAATAGCAGATGTGCTGTGCTTCAGGGAAAGTTTGACTGATGAAGATCGAGAACAGTTTTATTCCATAGGCGAAGAATTTGTGGAGTGCCTTCAAAATGCAATGAAAGAAGCATTGATAAAAAAGCCAAGAGATGAGCGACTGTTTTTTACGGTGTATAATTTCCAGGAATCATTTATTTCATATAAAAAAGCTGCGAAAGAATTTGGAATCACTAGAGAACGCGTTCGTCAAATATTGGAAAGAAGCTGCGGCAAGGCTCAACACATTAAAGGGGAAAATGCAACGGAACGAAAAAAACTGGCTCAATATTTGGTCGAAATATGTTCGCCGGATAGCGAGAATTGTTATTCGCGAATGATATTATTCGCCAGTGAGGCTTTTCCGGATCAACCAACGATATCTGTTATGAAGTTGCTTGCCAATTTGGTGTTTGGAGTAACTAAGCAGGGAAAAGAACGTAAAAAGCTTCTCGAAAAAGGATATTCCGGGTTCTGTTTTCAAAAAGAAAAGCATCAATACAAAAAAAGTTGCGACAACGAATTGAAGCAACCATCCATGCTGATGCTGGCAGATGAAGACAATTCCTGGGATATCATCTGGCCGGAAACTGTGAATTTGATGGGAGAAAGCGAACAGGTAGCGTTAATGGCTTCCCGAACGGTCAGTTCAAATGGAGAGGGAATTAGCGGGACTTTTTTCAGTAATAAATTGAACAGAGATGTTCAGTACGAGTCAAAACTAGAGCGACGATTTTATAAAAAGCTGGAACGAATGAGTGATGTTGTAACCTATCAGGAACAGCCATGTAAAATTAAATATCAGTATGAAGGAAAAGATAAAGTATATTTTCCGGATTGTTTGGTGGTTCTATCAGATAGGCGCCGTGTTATTGCTGAAATTAAACCATGGAACACAATGGCGAAAGATCAGAACATTTGCAAATGGAATGCGTTGAAAAAATTTTGCGGAGAAAATGGTTATGGCTGTTTGATGACAACTGGAACAAGGTCTATCAATTATTATTGTGAACAAGAATATACTGAGGCTTTTGAAAAAGAACTGTTGGAGGAGCTGGATCGAACCGGTTCATTGAACTGGCCCCTTTACAACAAAATCAAAAGCGGGCACGATACTTTATTCAATGACTTGTGTACCATCGTTCTCAAAAATGATTTGAAATATAATATTGGACCTTTTCGTTTAGAAAAAAGACACTGAAACAGATTTCGGTCAGGCGCGGTTCTGCGCTGCGATGGACCGGATCTCTTCCCAGTTCAGTTCCCGGCATGCGGAGCTTTCCTTCCGGATCAGGATCAGCCGGCTGACAGCCCGGGTGATGGCGGTATAGAACCAGTGCGGGTCATCCCCGAAGGCGTCCTGATCCACATAGACGCTGTCCCACTGGCCGCCCTGGCTCTTGTGGGCAGTGAGGGCGTAGGCGTAGGTGGCGATATTGACGCTGACCCGGTCGAGTTCGCGCCGCCGGCTGGCCGGGTTGTAGGTGCACCATTCCTTGCCGAAGCTTTTCGAATCGGCGATGATCTGCCCGTGATTCAGGCTGGGCGCAAGATACTCCGGCACGAACAGGAACTTTTTCCGGTTGATCATGACCAGCCAGGCCGGAACCTTCCGGATATTGTTTCCTGCACCGGTTACAATCTTGGCCGTCACCGGCTCGGGCCACTTCACTTCTTCAACCGTCAGCGTCTCGCCGTTGGGCAGCGGTCCGTTGGCAATGCAGACCAGCCGGTCGCCGGCCTGCGGCAGCGTACTGGGCACCGACCCGAAAAGAACGGCGCGCGCCCTGCGGTTGACCGCTGCCCGGGTTTCGTTTTTCCCACAGAGATACACGCAGTCCCGGTCGTTTTTGAGGTCCATGAAAAAGCTCATCAAAGCGGCGCGCGGTGTGGCGACGGAAACATCCGAATCGCTTGCCGAGGGGAAAATTTTCGTCTGCAGGGCCCGGACGGCGGTCGCCAGGGATAGGATATCGCTGTCCTTCGACTGGCGCACGACCTGCCGCATGGTCACGTCAGGTTTTGCCAGCACTCCTCCCCCTTCCACAGGCGGCAGCTGGAACGAGTCGCCGATGTATAGCAGTTTGGCTCCGGCGGCGGTGACGCTGTTCAACAAATCGTCGTGCACCGAAGCGCTGACCATGGAGGCTTCGTCACAAACCAGCACCTGGCGGTCGGTGAACTCGGCCCGGGGAACCCAGTTCCCCTTCTCGTCCGGCGCGCCATACAGCAGACTGTGCAGTGTCCGGCCGCCGCTTCCCGGCAGTTTTTCAGCTAAAACGCGGACCGCGCGGTTCGTCGGTGCGGTCGGCAGGAACTCTTTCTTCTGTCGGCGGATGAAGCCGGCGATGTTTTCCAGAATGGTGGTTTTGCCGGTACCGGCATAGCCGGCCAGCACGAAGAGGCGACGCCCGGGGTCGCCAAGAAAATCTGCGGTCTTCGCGAGGGCCGTCTTCTGGTCTTCGGTGTAGTCCAGCGGTTCTCGCCGCAGGGATAGGATGTCCGGATCCATATTCGATCACCTTTCAGAAAAATATTCGCCTGTGCGTCCTACGAGCGTCAGGCGGCAAGCTGCTCCAGCCGCTGCACCCGCTTGACGGTCACCGGGTGGGTGTCGTGGAGCCGGGCGAAAAACCCGGATTCTTTTTCGTTCGGGAGGACCAGCCGTGACAGGTAGCTGTGCAGGGAGCGCCCATAGCCGATATTCGCCGCGAAGCGGTCGGCCGCGTACTCGCTGCGCCGCGAGCCGAAGAACATTCCCAGTTGGAACGGCGCCGCCACGATGAATCGGAACAGAATCATGAACGCCGAGATCAGCAAGGAAAGAGGGAGCAGGAAGAACCCGACAAGCGGCAAGCGGCTGAGAGCGGCGCAGATTACAGAGACAACGTAATAAAACCCGAGGACGCATCGCCCGACCTGCTCGGTCGTGCACGTGATCCGGAGCCAGAGGGTGTGCCCTAGGGCGATGTGACCGAGCTCGTGCGCCAGAACGCCTTTGATTTCGTTGTCCGTCGCGGTTCTGAGCAGGCCGGATGTCACGGTGATGGTTTTCGCGCCGAGGGCGAAAGCGTTGGGGCTGTCATCCCCTGTTAGATAAAGCCGGTAGTTTTCCGGCGAGTGGTTCGCCCGGCGGCAGACTTCGTCAAACAGCGGCTGCAGGTGCGCCGACTCTTCAGCGGTGCAGCGGCGGCATTTGTAAAGTTGGCGCAGCAGGGATTCGCCGAGCGGCGTCAGGGCCAGCAGGAGCAGACTGCCCATCCCCATCGTCGCCAACAGGGCGCCGGCATGATCCGGCGGCCAGCCGTAGAGCGGTTTTCCCCGGAAAGACAGCCCGATGGTCAACAGCATGTAGAGTAAACACCAGTTGATGACGACGGAAAAGAAGCTCGTGATCATGAGAACCCACCTTTGAAAAAGTCTATATTTAATACTTCTTTACCCGTGTCGATTTTCCTGCCGCCGCAAGCCATATGGGCCGGCAGTTGCGGGACACAGGAAGAACCCAGTGAAATCAACGGTTCAAAGCGTCAGACGATTTGTTTTCGTCCGTCTTTCGGGGTAAAATTGTCACATGGGAAAACGCGCTCCAACGCGGCCCCGAAGGAGGTTTCATGCGGACGATCGACCGAATTTTGGCTGTTTCCGACATTCACGGCGAAAACCGGCGGCTGCACAAACTGCTGGCAGCGGCCCAGTACGACCCGGACAGCGACCTGCTCGTCATCTGCGGCGACATGATCGACCGGGGAAAAGAAAATCTGGACACGCTGGCAACATGCGCGGAGCTCCGGAAGAAGGGCGCGGTATTGCTCAAGGGCAATCATGAACAATTCGCCCAGCAGGGAATCGCCGATATGATGGGAAACTCCGTCTGGCGGAGCCATCCCGGGGAAAACCTTTTCAACTGGTACACCTACAACAATGGCGCAGAGACGTTCCGCGAGATCCGCGACTTGCCGGGCGGGCGGCTGGAGGAAATTCTGGGCTTCGTCGGGGCGCTGCCGCTTTATTTCGGACTGGGCTCCTTCCTCTTCTCCCACGCCGGCGCGAATGTAAGGAAACCGCTGGCCGAGAATACCGAGAACGAGACAGTGTGGATGGACGATACCTTCCCGCTGTCGCCGGCGTATCCCGGCAAGGTGCTGGTGTTCGGGCATGTACCGACATGGAAGCTGTATCCATACGACAAGAAGTTTAAGAAGACTGCCGCCAAGATATGGTTTGACAGCAGCCATAAGGACAAGGTCGGGATCGACTGCGGCGGGGTGTTCGGCGGCCGCCTGGCGGCGCTGGAACTGCCGACATACCGCGAGTTCTACGCGTAGGCGGCCGCGGCCGCCTTTGTTTCTGCACATTTTCAGACCCGGGCAAATCCCTTGTATTTAGGGCCTTGCGAGGCGCGCCGAGTTTGCAGTCCGCCCGTAAAAAAGATATGATTACAGCGTACAACTGAATACATCCTACTCTTATCCAGAGCGGCCGAAGGGAACTGACCCGATGACGGCCCGGCAACCTGCCTGCGCGGCAAGGTGCCAATTTCAGCAGGAGCGATCCTGAAAGATAAGAGGAAGCGAGAGCGCATGCTGGCCTCCTTCCTCGCGGGAAGGGGGTTTTTGTTATGCCGGCGCCGTAGGCGGCTTCCCTGTTCACACGTTGGCCAAAAGAAAAATGAGAAGGAGTGAACGGACAGTGGAAGAAAAAGACCTGCCGGAACAGATGATGGAATTGACCGAGGGAAAGATCGACCGCGAACAGGCGGAGCTCCTGATCCGGAAAATCCGTGTCGCATACGAGCATCCGAAACAATGGATGGCCTGTTTCCCCGGCCTCAATACCGTCCGCTGCCAACAGCTGTCGCGCGAGGAGTGCATCTCGGTCTGGAAACTGGTGGAGCGGTGGCTGCAGCAGGAGGATGAACGATTGCCGGAAGACCGGCGGCTGGGAATCGTCCCTATCAATATCAGCGCCAGAATCCAGGGATATAAGCTCCTGAACGGGGCGATGGATTTCTATTACGAGCGCCGGCAGGAAAGGCGGCAAGATGATGCAGATCAGCCCGATTAAACGCAGAAAAGCCGCCGGAAAAAAGCTGTCCCAGCCAGTTTCAGCGGGAAAACCGGCCGGTG
>CAZRQI010000134.1:0-5583 GCA_964602025.1 uncultured Veillonellaceae bacterium | reverse complement strand
CGGTCCTGCCGGCGTAGGATGCGGCGTCACCGGGCGTTAACCGGCAGAGTAGAATGTAGGGTGGTACCGCGAATCAAACCGCCCCTACCGGACAGAAATGTTCGGCAGGGGCGGTTTTTTTTACCCGCAGTGACTCGCCCGACCCGAAATCGACAAAAAAATTGTTAAAGGAGGAACACAGCATGGGAAACCGGCACATCCAATTTTTTGACACCACCCTGCGCGACGGCGAACAGAGTCCCGGCATCTGCCTGGGAATCGAAGAGAAGGTTGAGATCGGTCTGGCCCTGGCCCGACTGAAAGTCGACGTCATCGAAGCCGGATTCCCCGCCGCTTCTCCTGGCGACCTCGCTGCTGTACAGGCTGTCGCCGCCCGGGTAAAGGGACCGGCGATCGCTGGACTGGCTCGGGCCAATAAACAGGATATCGACCGCGCCTGGGAAGGAGTCCGCAAGGCGGAGCGTCCCCGTATCCACACCTTCATCGCCACAAGCGACATCCATCTCGAACACAAACTCAAGATGTCCCGCGCCGAAGTTCTGGAAGCCACAGCGTCGGCTGTCCGCTACGCCCGGACCCTGACGCCGGATGTGGAATTTTCGGCGGAAGACGCTTCCCGCAGCGACTGGACTTTCTTGGTGCAAGTCCTCGGCGTGGCCATCCGGGAGGGAGCGACGGTTGTGAATGTTCCCGACACCGTTGGCTATGCCATGCCGGATGAATTCGCCCGCCTGATCGCCCATGTCCGCCAGCATACGCCGGACATCGACAAAGCCATCATCAGCGTCCACTGCCACGACGACCTCGGCATGGCCGCCGCCAATTCCATCGCCGCCGTCATGGCCGGCGCCGACCAGGTGGAATGCACGATCAACGGTCTCGGCGAACGGGCCGGCAACGCCGCGCTGGAGGAAATCGCCATGGCGCTGGCCACCCGCCGCGAACATTTCGGCGTGGAGATCGGCCTGGATACCCGCCAGATTTACCGCACTTCCCGCATCGTGCAGAACCTGACCGGATTCACGCCGCCGCCCAACAAGGCGATCATCGGCGACAACGCCTTCGCCCACGAGTCCGGCATCCATCAGCACGGAATGTTGAACAACTCCCTGACCTATGAAATCATGAGCCCGGAAAGCGTAGGCATCCAGCGGAATTCGCTGGTCCTCGGCAAACACTCCGGCCGCCATGCTTTCGAAGAACGCCTGCGCTCGCTGGGCCACGACATCGTTCCCGAGCAGATCAACGAATTATTCGGCCGGTTCAAGGAGCTGGCGGACCGCAAAAAAACCGTATTCGACCGCGATATCGAAGCATTGGTCGGCCACAAACCGGTCGCGGCCTTTGAACATTATCAGCTGGCCGGTCATCATGTGGTCAGCGGAACCCAGGGTCCGGCCATGGCCTCGGTCCGTCTCGCGGAAGCCGCCGGTAAGACTCCCCTCGAGCAGGCCGCGGTCGGCGACGGTCCGGTCAACGCCCTGTTCAATGCGATCGACGCTGCCGTCGGTTTTGCCGTGACCCTGAAGGATTATCAGCTGAAGGCCGTCACCTCCGGGCAGGATGCCCTTGGCGAAGCAACCGTCTGGGTTGAATCCGACGCTCAGGTCTTTGTCGGCCGCGGCCTCAGTACCGACGTGCTGGAAGCGAGCACCCGCGCCTATCTTAACGCGATCAACAAAATGCTGGCCGCCTGCGGACGGCCCCTCGAAATAAAAAATGCGGCAGGAGGAATGTAACCATCATGGGAATGACGATGACCGAAAAGATTCTGGCGGCCCACGCCGGCTGCGAAAAAGTCGAACCCGGGCAGCTGATCCGGGCCAAAGTCGACTTTTTGCTCGCCAACGATATCACCGGGCCCCAGGCCATCCCCGAATTTGAAAAAATCGGCCGGCCGGTGTTCGATCCGGACAAAATCGCCCTGATCCCCGACCACTTCATCCCCAACAAGGACATCAAATCGGCCGAACAGGCCAAAGCCCTGCGGGATTTCGCTCGCCAGCACAACATCACCCACTATGTCGAAGTCGGCCGGATGGGGATCGAGCATGTGCTGCTGCCGGAAATGGGCTGGGTGCGGCCCGGTGAAGTGATCATCGGCGCGGACTCCCACACCTGCACCTACGGCGCGATCGGCGCGTTCGCCACCGGCGTCGGCGGCACGGACCTCGGCGCTTCGATGGCGACCGGCGACACCTGGTTCAAAGTTCCTTCCACGATTAAAGTGGAGCTCACCGGCTCGCTGCCGGAATGGGTCAGCGGCAAGGATGTCATCCTGACTCTGATCGGCCGAATCGGCGTGGACGGCGCCCGCTACCAGGCGCTCGAGTTCACCGGTCCCGGCGTGGCCGCCTTGTCGATGGCCGACCGCTTCACCATTTCGAATATGGCGATCGAAGCCGGCGGCAAGAACGGCATCTTCCCGGTGGATGAAAAAACCGTCGAATATCTGAAGGCCCGGACCGACCATCCCTACACGGTTTATACGGCTGATCCCGACGCCGTCTACGCCCGCGAAGTCAAAATCGACCTCTCCACGCTCCGGCCGGTAGTGGCGCTGCCGCATCTGCCGGAAAACGTGAAAGCCGTCGCCGACCTGCCGGAAACCCGGATCGATCAGGCCGTCATCGGTTCCTGCACCAACGGCCGAATCGACGATCTGGAGCAGGCCGCGAAAATCATCGCCGGCCGCAAGATCCACCCCGCGGTCCGGGCCATCATCATCCCCGGCACGCAGGAGGTTTACATGGAAGCCATGAAACGCGGCTTCATCGCCCAGTTCATCGAAGCCGGCGCCGTCGTCAGCACGCCGACCTGCGGTCCCTGTCTCGGCGGCTACATGGGCATCCTCGCCGCCGGCGAGCGCTGCGTTTCCACCACCAACCGCAATTTCCGCGGCCGCATGGGCCACGTCGACAGCGAAGTATATCTGGCCAGCCCGGCGGTGGCCGCCGCCAGCGCTATTCTCGGCCGCATCGCCGAACCGAAGGAGGTTTTCGCATGAAATTCACCGGCAAAGTCTGGCGCTACGGCGACAATATCGACACCGACGTCATCATCCCGGCCCGTTACCTGAACACGTCCGATCCGCAGGAACTGGCCCAACACTGCATGGAGGACATCGACAAGACCTTCGTGAGCGGCGTGAAGGCCGGCGACATCATGGTCGCCGACAACAATTTCGGCTGCGGCTCGTCCCGCGAGCACGCCCCGGTCGCCATCAAGGCCAGCGGCATCACCTGCGTCATCGCCGCCAACTTCGCCCGGATCTTTTATCGCAACGCGATCAACATCGGCCTGCCGCTGTTGGAGATCGGCGAAGAGTCCGCCAAGATCAAGGCCGGCGACGTCCTGTCGGTCGATCTGGAAACCGGCGAAATCGTCAACACGACCACCGGCGCCACCATCAAGGCCCAGCCCCTACCCGGCTTCATCCAGGACATCGCCAGCGCCGGCGGCCTGATCAACTACGTGAAAGGAATGGCGCAATGACTATGATAGAAAAGAACATCGTCGTCATTCCCGGCGACGGCATCGGCACGGAAATCACCACGGCGGCCGTCGCGGTCCTGCACGCCGCTGCTGCGCAGACGGACATGAAATGCTCCTGCACGACGCACCTGGCCGGCGGCGCCGCCATCGACGAGTTTGGCGTGCCCCTGCCGGAAGCGACCATCGCGGCGGCCAAAGCCGCCGACGCGGTGCTGCTCGGCGCTGTCGGCGGCCCAAAATGGGACAATGTTGCGCCGGAGATCCGCCCGGAAAAAGCAATCCTGGGCCTGCGCAAAAGTCTCGGCCTGTTCGCCAACCTCCGCCCCGTCAAAGTACCCGCCGCCATGGCCCCCTACTCGCCCCTGAAACCGGAGCGGGTCGCCGGTGTGGATATCCTGATTCTGCGTGAACTGACCGGCGGCATCTACTTCGGCAAACGCTGCGAGTCGGAAATGATCGACGGCGTTGAACACGCCTGGGATACCGAGCAGTACAGCATCCCCGAAGTCGAGCGCATCGTCCGCATGGCCTGCCAGGCGGCCCAGGGCCGGCGCGGCAAAGTCACCTCCGTCGACAAGGCGAATGTTCTGGCCTCGTCGCGCTTGTGGCGGCGGACGGCCGCCCGCATCGCCGCCGAGTTTCCGGCGGTGAACCTCGACCACATGTATGTCGACAATTGCGCCATGCAGCTCGTCATGGCTCCCAAGGCCCTGGACGTGGTCGTCACCAGCAATCTGTTCGGCGACATCCTCACCGACGAGGCCGCCGTCATCACCGGCTCGATCGGCATGCTTCCCTCCGCCAGCCTGGGCGCGGAAACCGGCCTGTACGAGCCTATCCATGGTTCCGCCCCGGACATCGCCGGCAAAGGCATCGCCAATCCGCTCGGCACGATCCTCTCGGTCGCCATGCTGTTCCGCCACTCCCTGGCGAATGAGCCGGCCGCCCGACTGATCGAAGCCGCGGTGGAAAAAGTTCTGGCGGCCGGGTACCGGACCGCCGACATGATGCAGGACGGCCTGACCCTTTGCTCCACTACGGAGATGGGTCGCCGCGTCGAACTCGAAATCGCCAAGGGAGCGTGAAGATCATACATAATCCGCAAGCCTCCGTGCTGCGCCGCCTGTTGGCCGGCCCGGAGTTTCTGACCCTGCCCGGCGTCTATGACGCCCTGACCGCCAAAATCGCCGCGCAGGCCGGTTTCAAATGCCTGGTCATGGGCGGCTACAGCATCGCCGCTTCCCGGCTCGGCCAGCCCGATGTCGGCTATCTGACCATGACGGAGATGGCGCAGGCCCTGAAAGGGATCTGCGACGCCGTCGACCTGCCGGTCGCTGCGGACGGCGACACCGGTTACGGCAACGCCCTGAGCGTCCGGCGCACCGTGCTGGAATACGAAAAAGCCGGCGCGGCCGCCATCCTGTTCGAGGACCAGGTCTGGCCCAAACGCTGCGGCCACATGCAAGGCAAGGAAGTCATCGCCGCCGAAGAACACGCGGCCAAGATCCGGGCGGCGGTCGAAGCCCGCACGAACCCGGACACGGTCATCATCGCCCGTACCGATTCCCGGGCGGTCTACGATCTGAAGGAAGCGATCCGGCGCGGCTGGACCTACTTCGACGCCGGGGCCGACGCCCTGTTCATCGAAGCGCCTCAGGACGAGGCGGAACTGAAAGCAATCGGTCGGGCTTTTCCGGGAAAAATCCTGCTCGCCAACATGGTCGAAGGCGGCAAGACGCCGCTGCTGACTTCGGCGCAGTTGCAGGAGCTCGGCTTCCGGATCGTATTCTGGCCCTGCACCGCCCTGTACACCGTGTTCCACGCCCTGGAATCAGTCTTCGGCGAACTGAAGCGCACAGGGACAACCGCCGGCGTCGCCGCCCAGATGCACAGTTTTCAGGATTTCAACACCCTCGTCGGGTTGCCGGAATACGCCGCGTTGGAGAAAAAATACTGCAAGAAGGAATAGGAGGATTCTCATGAAGAAAAAACATTCACTCCATCAACTGATCGCCATCCTGGCCCTGGTCATCTTCGCCGTAGTCGCCGTAGGTTGCGGCGGCGGATCGAAACCGGCCGGACAGACGC
>CAZRQI010000133.1:4625-5697 GCA_964602025.1 uncultured Veillonellaceae bacterium | reverse complement strand
ATTCTAAAAACAGAAAGGACACAACGATGGACACGTTGACCGGTGTGGTCGAGAACATTACCTTCCAGGGCCAGAACGAATATGTCGTATTTCGCCTGAAAACCGAACAGGGTTTTGTCGTGGTGGCCGGCAACGTCGGCGCGCCGCTGCCGGGCGAAGACGTGGAAGTGTCCGGCTCCTGGACCGTTCACCCCCGCTACGGCCGCCAGTTTCGCGGCGAAGCGCTGCGCCGGGTGACGCCGGCGACGCTGCCGGCCATCGAACGATTTCTCGGTTCCGGCGCCGTCAAGGGAATCGGCCCGGCGATGGCCCAGCGGATGGTGGCGCGATTCGGCCTGAAAACGCTGGACATTCTGGAGCGGGAGCCCCGGCACCTGCTGGAGGTCGAGGGAATCGGCCCGAAGAAGCTGGCGATGATCATCGAATCGTATTCCGCCAAAGCCGAGCTGCGGGAACTGATGCTGTTTCTGGAATCGCACGGCATCCCCGGCGCGTATGCGCGCCGTATCCATGCCGTGTATGGGGATTCGTCCGTCCGGGTGGTCGAGGAAGACCCGTACCGGCTGGCGGAGGAAGTCGACGGCATTGGCTTCCGGATCGCCGACCGGATCGCCCTGGCCTGCGGCGCCGAGGCGGCGGGTTATGAACGGATCGCGGCGGGCATTCGCCATGCCCTGCTCGGTACGGCGGATGCCGGACACACCTGCGTGCCGGAGGATGTTCTGGTGCAGGCGGCGGCCAAAGAGCTCGGCTGCGACAGCTATGCGGTGGCGGAGGTGCTATCGCAGCTGCTGCGGCAGGGTTCCCTGGCGATGGAGGACGCACCGACCGGGGCGCTGATCTATCCTGATCACTTGTACCATGCCGAACGCCAAGTGGCCGAGCGCCTGCTAGTGTTGCGCGACACGGCGAAGCGACTGCGAGAGGCGGATGTGGCGGCGCTGACCGAAAAATTCGAGCGGGAAAAGGGTATCCAGTTGGCGCAGGCGCAGCGGGAGGCAGTGCAGGCGGCGAGCAGCCATGGCGTTTTGGTGATGACCGGGGGGCCGGGCACCGGCAAAACGACCACGGT
>CAZRQI010000133.1:2332-4525 GCA_964602025.1 uncultured Veillonellaceae bacterium | reverse complement strand
CTGCTGATGTATTATCTGTTGCGGGCGACGCCGGACGGTTGCCGGGTGGTCCTGGTCGGCGACGTCGACCAGTTGCCGGCGGTGGGGCCGGGCTCGGTGCTGAAGGACATCATCCGTTCGGAAACGACGCCGGTGGTGCGTCTGACCGAGATCTTCCGTCAGGCCGGGCAGAGCCCGATCGTCGTGAACGCCCACCGCATCAATCGCGGCCGGTTCCCGGACGTCCGCAGTTCGCGGGATTTTCAGCTGCGGGAAGTCGTCGACGACGAAGCGGCGGCCGCCCTGGTGGTTCAGCTATGCCGGGAGGAATTGCCTGGCGAGGGCGTGGACGTGGGCCGGGACGTGCAGGTGTTGTCGCCGATGCACCGGCTGGCCTGCGGCGTCGAAAATTTAAACAAAGTGCTGCAGGCGGCCTTGAATCCACCAGTTCGCGGCAAGAAGGAAATCACGGCATCCGGCAAGATTTTCCGCGTGGGCGACAAGGTGATGCAGACGCGCAACGATTACGACAAGGGCGTGTTCAACGGCGATATCGGCCGGATCGCCGACATGGACGACGAGATGGTGCTGGTCCGGTATCCGGAGGGTGACGTTCCCTATGACCGCACCGAGCTGGACGCGCTGGCGCCGGCGTATGCGATGAGTGTGCACAAAAGCCAGGGCAGCGAATATCCGGTGGTGATCCTGACGCTGGTGAACGGTCATTACATCATGTTGCAGCGCAATCTGCTGTACACCGCGATCACGCGGGCGAAGCAGCGGGTCATTCTGGTGGGGACGAGCGAAGCGCTGGGGACGGCGGTCGCCAATGACCGGACGCGGCGGCGGCATTCGTTGCTGGCGGAACGGCTGCGGCGCGAGACCTTCCTGTGACGACCTGGCGAAAACAGGCGAACGAATGGCTGCAGGCGGCGCTGCAACTTCTGTTTCCCTCCCGTTGCCCGGCCTGCGGCGCGCCGGTCGATCTGGCGGACGCCTGGTGCGCGAGCTGCCTGCGCGAATTGTGGCGGCCGCGGCGGCTGAACGTGGCGGAGCGAAACATGAAACACATCGAGCGGTGCCAGGTGCTGACGGAATATAGCGGGGCGGTCCGGACGCTACTGCACGGGCTGAAATTTCAAAGGCGCCGCGGGAATGCGGCGCCTTTGGCTTGGCTGCTGTCTTTGGCGGACGAGGCGGAGTTGGCGGGCTTGTGCGACAACGATACGCTGGTGATCCCCGTGCCGCTCTCCGCCAGCCGCCTTGCCGAACGCGGCTATAACCAGGTGACGCTGCTTTTTGCTCCCTGGTGCCGGCGGCAGGGCCTGGTCTGGCTCGACGGCTGTTTGGCGCGCCGCCGTACAACTTCGCCGCAATGGGAACTCGACCGGCGGGAACGCCGTGAAAATATAAAAGACGCGTTTATCGTCAACGCGCCCGAAAGCATCCGCAATCATTCAATTTTATTGGTCGACGATATCGTCACCACCGGCCGCACCCTCGACGAGTGCGCCGCCGTTTTGCGGCAGGCCGGCGCAGCCTCGGTATCCGCCTTCGCTTTGGCCAACTAATGCCGGCCAGCGGCCCGATTTAGCCGAGAGCGTTGATGAATGCCCGGACGACTTCCGGATCCAGCACGGTGCCGGCGATGTTGTTTAGCTCCTTCACCGCTTCCTTTTTCGTCTTGGCCCAGTTTTGCTCGCAGGGGTTGATGAATCGGTCATAATAGTTGGCGACGGCGATGATCCGGGCGCCGAGGGGAATATTTACGCCCTTCAACCGTTTCGGATACCCCTTGCCGTCCCATTGCTCGTGATGAAACCGGATATAGGGGATGAATTCCGTGAACGCTTCCATATTTTCCAGCATGGCCGCGCCGGCGTTGCAATGGCCCCGGTACAGGCTCATTTCCCGCGCGGACAGATACGGAACCTTGGAGATGATGGAGTTGGGCACCGACAGCTGACCAATGTCATGCAGCACGGCCGCCATGCGAATCCGCTCGATTTCTTCCTTGGGCAGCCGCATCTGGGCTGCGATGCTGACCGCATAGTTCGCCACCTGAAAGCTATGCTGACAAATCCGGTGGTTCTTCAACCGGAGCATTTGAATCAGCGTTTCCACGATTTCGTTGTCGATGCACGGAACCGTCACTTTCGCAGGGGCGGTAGGCGTTGTCAGTTTGCTCATATGCGGCGGGACACCTTTCCTGTC
>CAZRQI010000133.1:0-2232 GCA_964602025.1 uncultured Veillonellaceae bacterium | reverse complement strand
GGCGACATCCAGGTCGAATACCCGTGCGAAAGCTGCGGCAAGCCGATCCTCGAGGGACGGGTGTGCGCGGAATGCGGCCGCCGTGTCCTGGAGCAGATCAAGCCGGAACCCAAGCCGGCGCCGAAAGCTCCCGAGCCTGTCCGACGTCCCGGCGAAGGCGTGCATATGCGGCTCGATCGGCGCTAATCAAAAAATATTCGTAAAAATATTTTAAAAAAGTTGCGGGAGTCGGTTAATATCCGGCTCCTTTTTTGCGATATATAAGTTGAGTGGAATGTTACAGACCGGGGAATGGGTCGTAGCATTGTAGATGAGGTGTGGAAGATGATTATTTCGGGCAATAACAGCATCAGCGGCATCAACAAGGCGTACGGAGTGGACACGGTGAAGTCGGGCAAAGGCGTCCGCGAAGCCGGTAAATCCAGCACGCAGCGCAGCGATGAAGTCGTCCTGTCCTCCGAGGCGCAGGGCCTGCAGCAACAGATCGCGGCCATCAAAGCGCTGCCGGATGTGCGGCAGGACAAGGTCGCCGAACTGTCGCACCGGATCGAGTCCGGGCAATATCAGGTGGACGCCGCGAAACTCGCCGACCAGATGATCGGCCGGGCGCTGGCGGATAAACTGGTGAAGTAGGGGGAATCCCGATGCAGGAAGTGTGGCGGGAATTGCTCGAGGCGCTGGAGGAAACTTTGGCGCTGTATCGACATATGCTCGAACTGAGCGAAACCAAAAAAAATGTGCTGGTCCGGGGTAAGCCGACCGAACTGGAAGCGATCAACCGCGAGGAGGAATCGCTCCTCATACAGGGCAAGGATCTGGAACACCGGCGGGCGAAAGCGACCGCCGTTCTTGTTACCGCCTGGGACCTGGCCAACGACAAGCCATCCCTCGATGAGCTGGCGGCGGTGGCGCTGCCGGACGATGGGGAACGCCTGCGAACCATCAAACAGGAATTTGTCACGACCCTCACGGAACTTTCGCGCCTCAACGCCGTCAATGCCAAATTGACAGAGCAGGCGCTGGCGTTTGTGAACTATAACCTGAATCTGCTCACCCGGCGTCAGGCGGAAAATACTTATGCGCCGGCCGGAGCGGCGGCGCTGCGGCAATCGTCGATGCCGGCGGCTTTGCTCGATAGGAAGGTGTAACGATATGTCTTCGGCTTTTAGCGGACTCAATACAGTGGTGCGGGGCCTGACAGCCCAGCAGATGGCCCTGAACACGGTGGGGCACAATATATCGAACGCGAACACGGCGGGCTATTCCCGCCAGAGCGTCGCCATCGTCGCGTCCCTGCCGGAAACGGTGCTGGGCGTGAACGGCAAGATGCAGATGGGGACGGGCGTCGACACCCAGTCGATCACCCGCGCCCGGGACACGTTCATGGATTTGCAGATGTGGAAGGAAAACACCACACTCGGCTACTCCCAGACGCAGGAAGACCTGATGTCGCAGATCGAGGGCGTGTTCAGCGTATCTTCGACTACCGGCATGCAGACGGTCCTGGACAACTTCTGGTCGGCCTGGCAGACGCTCGGGACCAACGCGTCCGACGACAGCACCCGCAATCTGGTGCTGCAACGGGGGAACGAACTGGCCAGCACGATCCAGCAGGCGGCGACGCAGCTGCGGGACCAGGTGGCGAGCATCAACACCGACCTGCGCCTGGAAGTCGATGCGGTGAACCAGATCACGTCCGACATCCTGGCCTTGAACAAAAAGATTTCGATGAGCGAGCTCGCCGGCTCCGGCGCGGCCAACGACCTGCGCGACCGCCGCGACCTGCTGGTGGACCAGCTGTCGGAGTACGTCAACATTCAGGTCGCCGAGGACCGCGACAGCAACTACATCATCCAGGCCGGTTCGGTGACGCTGGTCAACAGCCATAAAACGACGGAACTGACGGTGGAAACGCGGAAAGATCCGGATTACGACTATGAAGTACTGGACATCCAGGCCAACGGCATCGACGTAAGCTTCGCCAACGGTTCGCTGAAGGCCATGACCGAGATGCGGGACAACGAGGAGTACGGCATCAAGGGCTACATGGACGATCTGTCGACCATGAGCGAGTTCCTGCTGAAAGACTTCAACGCCATCCACCGGGCGGGATACGGGGAAGATAATGTCAGCGGGCGCAACTTTTTCGGCGAAAATAGCAACGTCAACTATTATGAGAAACAGGAAACCAATCCCGCCGATCCGGACTATATGTCGAAAAATGACTGGCTG
>CAZRQI010000132.1:0-5747 GCA_964602025.1 uncultured Veillonellaceae bacterium | reverse complement strand
CCAGGGAATAGGGATGGAAGATTTTCAGGACATCGATGAAGCTGGCCATCAGGGCAAAGAAAATGGTGCCGAACACCGTGCCGACGATATAAACGCCCATGACACCGCGGCCTTCGGCGCCGTCAAGGCCGTATTTGTCGCCGATCAGGGCCACGTTCGCTTCCCGGGCGACCGAGTGGGTGGCGCCGATGGTTTCGCGTTTGAGGCCGAGCCAGATTGCTAGCGGGACACCGATAAAAATGGTGCCGAGATTGCCGAATTCCTGGAGGATCAGCGCCGGGCTGGACTGGATGATCTTGGGCAGCGTCGGTCCGACCAGCGTTCCGTAGCGAGCCATCAACAGCATCAACGTCACGGTGATGAGGCTGCTGGCGTCATCCATATCTTTGCTTTTCATCAAATTGAGTCCTTTGGGGGTGAGGACCAGGCCGATCAGCAGGGCGTACAGCATGGGCAGGAGAATGACGGTGCCGGGGCCGACATTGAAACGGATAAGACCAATGAGCTCGGAAATCACAATGATGACCAGGGCTACGGCGTGGAGTTTCCAGTTGTTCAAGCGAATCACCCTTCCTTTCTGTTTTTCGGTCGTTAGCTGAAATATTTGTCGAGCAGGGCAAGATATTCGGCCTTGGTCAGGACCGGACGGAAATTTTGCCGGATCTGATTTGCGCAGGCCGCGTTGTCGGCCAACAGGTCGATGACGGTTGCGGCCATGATTTTGGCGGGAATGAGGCAGGCCGCGGCATGGTCGGTTGCATGAAAGTCCTTTGTATGGTGCGCGCCGCAAACGCCGCCGACGAACGGGTGAATGGAAGGCAGAATGTGAGAAATGTCGCCCATATCGGTGGAGCCGCCGAAATGACCGTTCTCGACGACGCAGTCTGATGGCAGCAGGCTCAGCGCATTGCGCCGGAAAACGTCATTCAGCGGGGCGCAGCAGGCCAGGGGCAGATAGCCGGGAATCGTGTGAATATGCGTCTGTGCTCCGACGGAATCGCCGCCGGCTTTTAAGGCGCGGGCCACCTTGCCGTAGGTTCCTTCGATCGCACTCATGGTGCGGGCGCGGACGTAAGTTTCCATCCGGACGTCGGCAGGGACGATGTTGACGAGATCGCCGCCTTTCGTGATGATCGGATGGACCCGGATGATGTCCTGGTCGCGAAAGGTTTCCCGCAGGGCATGGACGCCCATCAGGCCGATCATGGCGGCGTTCAGGGCATTGATTCCCTCGTGGGGGGCGCCGGCGGCATGGGCTTCTTTGCCGACGTACTGAATGGTCATGCCGATAAAACCGTTGCAGGTGTCGCACAGACCGATCCGCGGCCCCGGCGCGTCTTTGTCGGCGTGGACCATCATCGCCAGGTCGATGTCGTCGAACTCCCCGCGGTGGACCAACTCCTGTTTGCCGCCGAGGTAGCGGATTTTCCCCTGTTTTCGCAGTTGTTGGCGAAACTCGATTTCCACATATTCTTCGGCGGGCACGGCCATGAAAGTGACGTTGCCGGCCAGAGATCCGGCGATGCCCGAGAGTTTTAGCCCCAAGGCCGCGCCAAGCATCGCGCCGAGCTGGAGGTTGTGACCGCAGGCGTGAGCCGCGCCGGTCAGGGGATCGGCGGTGGGGCTGTCTGGACAGACGACGGCGTCCAGTTCGCCGATGACGGCGACATTGGGGCCGGCTGCGCCCGGGTTGAGCGAAGTTTTTACGCCGGTAAGCGCCAGCCCTTCCCGGCACGCATAGCCGGCGTCTCCCAAAAATTTCGCAACCGCGGCGGCGGTTTTTGTTTCTTTGAAGCCGAGCTCGGGCGTGCGTTCCAGTTCCTGGGTGAGTTGCACGATCTGAGCGGCATTGTCGTCGATGGTTCGGTAAACCTGGTTTTTGAGTTCCTGCAAGATCAAAGCGATCATTCCTCCCAAAATCGACTCGGCATCCATTTTCGAATGCATCCATACAGTGTTTTCGAGGCGGACAAAAGAATTCCCTGCCTGGAATTTCAGCGAACCGAAAGATTCTTTTCCTCAGGCAGGCTTTTGCCGACGGGCAGCGAAATTTTATTTGCAAAGGACTAACTTTGCGGAGGAGGGAATGCTGAATGAGCAGCGTAATCGGCAAGATATTCGGCAGGATTTTTCCAAAGCCCGAGGATGGCAATGCCTGTCACGAAGCGGCGTTCGACCCGGATCTGATGCCAAAGGCCGTGCGGGACAAGCTGGAACAGGGCAAAGAGCAGGAGGAGGCCGAAAAAGCGGCGAAAAAATGAAACACGGGATTGCCATAAGACGAGTAAGCGAAAAATGCGGCCGCAGCGCCGGAATATTGGGCCTGGTTTTATGCCTGGCCGTGCTTGCCGTCGGGCCGGCCGGGGCGTTGGCGGCTCCCAGCTCGGTTTCCGCCGCCAACTATTATGAAATGAAGCCCAGTCCCTGGTACGTCTCGCTGGGGGTTCGGGGCTATCAGCAAACGACGGAACATACCTGCGGTCCGGCGGCGGTGATGTCGCTGCTGCACTGGTACGGTCTGCTGGCGGACTCGGAGCTGAACGCCGCGACGGAGCTGCGGATCGCCCGGGAAATGGGCACAGGCGACAAGCAGTCGGCCCGGCCGGGAACTTCGGTGGCGCAGATGACGAACTGGCTGGAACAGCGCGGGTTCGTCGTGGCCAGCGGCGAAGACGGCAGCCTGGAGTTGGTGCGTGGCTATTTGAACAAGGGAATTCCGGTGCTGGTCGAGTGGATCGACTGGGGCGGGCACTGGGTCGTGGCGACGGGCTACCATGCGGCGTACGAGTCGCCGGCTCGCGGCCCCGACACCATTTTTTTCGCGGATCCCGCGTCGCACTGGGCGAATCCGGAGAACCCCGACGGGATCTCTTCGTTCAATGCCTGGCGTTTCCGCGACATGTGGCTGGATGTCCAGTATCTGAATCCGGGCCGCATCACCCGGCAAGTTTATATCATCGCCGTGCCGGCGAAGGGAAAGGGGAGGAGCCAATGAAGAAACTGGCGGTTCTGGAGAAAGTCCTGCAAAGCGGCATTGTGGCCATCGTCAGGACGGATAACGCCGACAAGGCCAAAAAAATCGTCGGCGCAATCAGCGAGGGCGGCATCAAGGTGATCGAGGTCACCATGTCGGTGCCGGGAGCGATCGATGTGATCAAGGAACTGTCGGGATTTTGCGAGCAGGCAGGGATCACGCTCGGCGTCGGCTCGGTGCTCGATCCGGAAACGGCCCGCGCCGCGATTCTGGCGGGAGCGGAATATGTGGTCACGCCTTGCCTGAATCCGGCGGTCATCAAGTTGTGCAACCGCTACCAGGTTCCCAGCATGCCTGGCGCCATGAGCGTCCGGGAAGTGGTCGAGGCGATGGAGGCGGGCGCCGATATCGTGAAAGTATTTCCCGGGGAATTACTGGGGCCGCAGTTCATCAAGGCGGTTCATGGGCCGATCCCGCAGGCGCCGCTCATGCCGACCGGCGGCGTGGCGGCCGACAACGTGAAGGAATGGTTCGCCGCCGGCGCGGTGGCGCTCGGCGTCGGCGGCTCGCTGACGGCGGGGGCGAAAACCGGCGATTATGCGGCGGTCACCGCGGCGGCGAAACTGTTCGTCGCCAAAATCCGGGAAGCCCGGAACGCATGACAAGACAGGAGGAGGAATTTGCATGGGCAAGAAAGTCGTTACCTTCGGCGAAGTCATGATGCGGCTGGAGCCTCCCGGCTACCAGCGCTTTTTGCAGGCCAATTCATTTGATGCGACGTATGCCGGCGGCGAAGCGAACGTGGCGGCGTCCTTGGCGCAATACGGGCATGACGCCTACTTAGTGACCAAACTGCCGCCGCACGAGATTGGCCAGGCCTGCCGCTGTTTTCTGCAAAAATACGGGATCAAAACCGACTACATCAAAATGGAGGGCAGCCGGCTGGGGGTTTATTATCTGGAGACCGGCGCTTCCCAGCGGGCCTCCAAGGTGATTTACGACCGCAAGGATTCGGCGATTGCCAACGCGCAGCCGGGAGAATTCGACTGGCCGGCGATCTTCAGCGGCGCGGAGTTTTTCCACATCACGGGGATCACCCCGGCGCTCGGCGACAGCGCGGCGGCGGTGAGCCTGGAGGCGGTGAAGGCGGCCAAGCAGGCCGGCGTGACCGTGAGCTGCGACCTGAACTTCCGCAAAAATCTCTGGAGTTCGGCCAAAGCCAATGAAGTCATGAGTACACTGATGCCGTTCGTCGATATCGCCATCGCCAACGAAGAGGACGCGGAAAAAGTCTTTGGCATCAAGGCGGACAATACCGAGGTGCAGGCCGGGAAAATCGACGACAGCGGCTACCAGGCAGTTTGCCGCAAACTGGTGGAACGCTTCGGCTTCAAAAAAGTGGCGATCACGCTGCGGGAGAGCTATTCGGCGTCCGACAACGGCTGGTCGGCCATCCTGTATGATTCAGCGCTGAACGAGTTTTTCCGGTCGCGCAAATACGACATTCATATCGTCGACCGGGTCGGCGGCGGCGATTCTTTCGGCGGCGGCTTGCTCCACGGTTTCCTGACGGGCATGGATAACCAGCGGACCATCGAGTTCGCGGTGGCCGCGTCCTGCCTCAAGCACACGATCCCCGGCGATTTCAACCTGGTCAGCGTCGCGGAAGTGGAAGGGCTGATGAAGGGCGACGGCTCGGGACGGGTGCAGCGGTAGGCAGATTCTGGCGCAAAAAAAAGAGCGAGGGGCCCGCTTGGATAGGCGGACTCTCGCTCTTTTAATCGGTGAGGGGAAGATTGACGGATTCGGAGCCTTAACCGAGGATGGCTTTGAGGTCCGCTTCCGGCGTGGTGATCGGCATGAGGTTCAGTTTTTCATGCAGCACCTGGAATACGGCCGGAGTGAGGAACGCCGGCGCCGACGGGCCGATGCGGATGTTGCGCACGCCGAGGAAGAGCAGGGAGAGGAGGATGCAGACGGCTTTTTGCTCGTACCAGGACAGCACCAGCGAGAGGGGCAGGCCGTTGACGTCCGTTTTGAAAGCGTCGGCAAGGGCCAGGGCGATGCGGACCGCCGAGTAGGCGTCGTTGCACTGTCCGACGTCCAGCAAGCGGGGAATGCCTTCGATGTCGCCGAACTCCAGCTTGTTGAAACGGAACTTGCCGCAGGCCAGCGTCAGGATCACGCAGTCTTTCGGCACCTGGGTCGCCAGGTCGGTGTAGTAGTTGCGGCCGCTCTTCGCGCCGTCGCAACCGCCGATCAGGAAGAAGTGTCGGATCTTGCCAGCCTGGACCAGCTCGATGACTTTGGGCGCGGCGCCGAGGACGGCGTTGCGGCCGAAGCCGACCAGGATGGTTTTTTCCGGTTCATCTTCCGGGAATCCGGGGGCGGCCAGCGCGGCATCGATGACCGGTTTGAAGTTGCGGTCGGTGATGTGGACCACGCCGGGCCAGGCTACGAGGCCGCAGGTGAAAATCCGGCCCTTGTAGGATTCCGCCGGTTTCTGGATACAGTTCGTGGTCATCAGGATTGCGCCGGGGAAGGCGGCGAATTCTTTTTGCTGATCCTGCCAGGCGCCGCCGTAGTTGCCGACAAAATGTTTATATTTCTTCAGCCCGGGGTAGCCATGAGTCGGCAGCATTTCGCCGTGCGTATAAATGTTGATGCCGGTTCCCTCGGTTTGTTTGAGCAGTTCTTCCAGATCCTTCAGATCATGGCCGGAAACCAGGATCGCCTTGCCTTTGACCGCGGTGATGCGGACCGGCGTCGGCAC
>CAZRQI010000131.1:0-5817 GCA_964602025.1 uncultured Veillonellaceae bacterium | reverse complement strand
TATCCTTTACTATGCCCATCGCGAACTGGAAACCCTCACGCTGGACCGCGCCACTTTGCACTACAAAGAGCAAATGGCCGTGCGGTACGCTGAACTGGTCTATGATGGAATGTGGTTCTCGCCCCTGCGGGAAGCGCTGGACGCCTTTGTGAACCAGACCCAGCAGACGGTTACCGGCGTCGTACGGGTCAAACTGTACAAGGGCAATATCATGAGCGCCGGCGTAAAATCGCCGTACTCCCTCTACCATGAAGGCTTTGTCACTTTTGGACAGGACGAAGTATACAATCAGAAAGATGCCGAAGGATTCATCAATCTGTTTGGTCTGCCGCTCAAGATTCGGGCGCTGATGATGCAGAGAGAGGCGAAACAAAAGTGACCAAGTTATGGGGTGGCCGGTTTACCCGGGACACTGACGCGAATGTGGAGGAGTTTACCTCCTCCATTTCGTTTGATCAACGCATGTATCGGCAGGATATTCTCGGCAGCATGGCGCATGCCCGGATGTTGGGCCGTTGCGGCATCCTGACCGGCGACGAAACGGAACTGATTATCAATGGACTGACGTCGATTCTGGCGGATATCGAAGCCGGCAATTTCACGTTTGAAATTGCCCTGGAAGATATCCATATGAATGTCGAGAAACGACTGACGGAACGGATCGGCCCCGTGGGCGGCAAACTGCATACGGCCCGCAGCCGCAACGACCAGGTGGCGCTGGATACCCACATGTACATGAAAGCGGCCATTCAGTCGCTCGCGGCATTGGTTCATCGACTGCAACAGGCGCTCCTCGAGGTCGCCGAAGCCAACATCGAAGTGATTCTGCCGGGCTACACCCATTTGCAGCGGGCGCAGCCGGTGCTGTTTTCGCATCATCTGCTGGCTTACTTTCATATGCTGGCCCGTGATTTTGACCGACTGCGGGGGGTGTGGGACCGCACCGACATCATGCCGCTCGGCGCCGGCGCATTGGCGGGGACCACTTTTTCGATCAACCGGCGGATGGTGGCCGAAGAACTGAAGTTTTCCCGGATATACGCCAACAGTATGGATGCCGTCAGCGACCGGGACTATATTTTGGAGTTCCTCTCCTTTGCCTCCATTCTGATGGTGCATCTGTCCCGACTCAGCGAGGAGATGATCCTGTGGTCGTCGACCGAGTTCGCCTTTATTGAACTGGACGACGCCCATTGCACCGGTTCCAGCATCATGCCGCAAAAGAAAAATCCCGATGTGTGCGAATTGGTGCGCGGCAAAACCGGACGAGTCGTGGGGCATCTGATGGCGATGCTGACCATTTTGAAAGGTTTGCCCATGACCTACAATAAAGATTTGCAGGAAGACAAAGAAGGCGCATTCGATACCATCGATACCCTGAAATTCAGTCTTTCGGTCTATGCCGACATGCTTAAGGGAATGAAGGTCAACTCCCGGCGGATGCGGCAAATGTTGGACGATGATTTTTCCAATGCGACCGACATGGCCGATTACCTGGTCAGAAAAGGTCTGCCGTTCCGGGAAGCCCATGCCGTGGTCGGCCGGGCGGTTCGTCTCGCCATCGAAACCCAGCGCAGCCTGACCGAACTCCCCCTTTCGGAATTGCAGGCGCTGTGTCCGTTGTTCAAGGACGATATCCTGTCGGCGCTCCAGATCGAAACCTGTATCGAAGCGAGAAATTCCGAAGGTGGGACCGCGTCCGCGCAGGTGAGACAGGCCCTTACAAATTGCCATTCTATTATGCAATTGCAGCAAACGACAATTGACATGTATACAAAAAGCAATATATAATAGGATAAATTAAGCGGCAATAGGGGGGTAACGGTATGACAGAAATCAGTATTCAAAAAACGACCAGGCCGGGTACCATGCCCGACGAGGACAAGCTGGGTTTTGGCACGCATTTCACGGACCATATGTTCGTGATGGACTACCAGACCGGAAAAGGCTGGCACTCGCCGCGGATCGTTCCTTATGAAGAGTTCTGCCTGTTCCCGTCGGCAATGGTATACCATTACGGACAGGCGATCTTTGAAGGAATGAAGGCATTTAAGACCCATGACGACAGACTTGTGGTGTTCCGCACCCGCGACTATCTGCAACGGTTCAACCGTTCGGCGGATATTCTCTGCATTCCGAACACGGATGTGGATCAGGTGCAGGCGGGACTGTTCAAACTGCTGGAACTGGATAAACGGTTTTTGCCCGGAAAATTGGGCACATCCATTTACATCCGGCCGTTCATCATTGCAACGGATCCGTTTGTCGGCGTGAAATCTTCCGACACTTATCGCCTGTTCATCATTTTGTCGCCGTCCGGAACGTATTATTCACAAGGGTTCAATCCCGTCGGCATCCGGGTGGAGGACAAGTATGTCCGGGCCGTGCCCGGCGGCATCGGCGAAGCCAAGACTCCCGGCAACTATGCGGCCAGTCTGCGGGCGCAGGTTGAAGCCAAGCATGAAGGTTACGCCCAGGTGCTCTGGCTCGATGGCGTCGAACGCAAGTATATCGAAGAAGTCGGCACCATGAATATTTTCTTCAAGATCAACGATGAACTGATCACCCCGGAACTGAACGGCAGCATTCTGGGCGGCATCACCCGCCGCACCGTGCTGGAGCTGGCCCGGGAGTGGGGCATGAAAGTGTCCGAACGAAAAATATCCATTGACGAAGTCTTTGCTGCGGCTGAAAACGGCACATTGCAGGAAGCCTTCGGTTCCGGCACCGCCGCTGTGATTTCGCCGGTAGGCGAATTGTCCTGGAAGGGCAAAAAAATCATCATCAACAACAATCAAACCGGTCCGACTTCGCAAAAGCTGTTTGACGAAGTTACCGGGACGCAGTACGGAACTCTGCCGGATACGCGCGGTTGGGTCAATACGGTCACGAAACTCTGATCCAAAAGGGTTTCAAGCCTCCCGCAGCTACGGGAGGCTTTCGTTATTTGTACGGGACAAAAAGGATTTTCCTGCCAGAGGACGAATAATGAAAGACAGAAACATTCGTAATGATGGGGTGTACGAGCGATGGACCTGCAAATCCGAAATTTCATACCGCCGTTTGGGCTGATCGATTTGCTCGATGTCCTTATCGTAGCGCTCGTATTGTACAAACTTTACGATATGATCAAGGATACCCGGGCCGTTACGCTGCTAAAGGGGTTGCTGGTGGTGCTGGTGATGGCCCTGGTGAGCAACTGGTTGCATTTGAACGTGCTCTATTGGCTCATGGGCAAGACCCTGACCGTGGTCGCGGTCGCGCTGCCAGTCGTGTTCCAGCCGGAACTGCGGCGAGCCCTCGAGCATATCGGCCGGGGCCGGTTTTTCAGCAAGTCAAAACGGCTGAACGACGAAGAAATGACGCAATTGTTCCGGGATTTGGCAAAAACGGCGGTTGCTTTGTCCAAGACCAGAACGGGAGCTTTGATTGTGGTGGAAAGGGAGACCGGCCTGAACGATTACGCCGAAAGCGGCATCCGCATCGACGGAATTGTGTCCAGCGAATTGTTGCTGAATTGTTTTATCGTCAACACTCCGTTGCATGACGGCGCATTGCTCATCCGCGGCAACCGGATTCTGGCCGCAGGCTGTTTGTTGCCGCTGACGGAACGCTCCGGGTTGGACAAGGAATTGGGAACGAGACATCGGGCGGCGATCGGTCTCACCGAGCAAACGGACGCCATTGTCATCGTCGTCAGCGAAGAAACCGGCGTGATTTCCCTGGCCTTGAGCGGTCGTCTGGAACGGCGTCTCGATTACAATTCCCTGCAGTCCCGCCTGGAAGAACTGTTTGCGCCCAAGGCGCAAGGATTGAGTGATTACATCAATCGGAGGAATGGCCGGCAATGAATTATTTTCTGGGCCGGAATCTACTTCCTAAACTGTTGGCGATATTAGCCGCCCTGATCCTGTGGATTTTTGTCATGAATGAGCAGAATCCACCGGTGGAGGCTACCTTTCAGGTATCATTAAGCAGCCGGAATTTGTCGGGAAAAATGATCGTGATGGAAGCACCGGAATCGGTGCGGGTCAAGGTCCGTGGCCTACGGAACGCCATTGCCGGCGCGGCGGGACGAAATTTCCAGGCATACGTCGATCTGAAAGGGCTCTCGCCCGGCCAGTACGACTTGCCGGTTGCCGTGGCGCTGCCGACCGGCTATGAACTGTTGGAAGTGGTCCCGACCAAGGTCAATGTCAAGATTGAAGCGGTTCAATCCCGTGAGTTTCCGGTGGAGCCGCGCCTGACCGGACCCATCGTTGGCCAGATGACTCTGGGGAAAGTGGAACTGGTCCCGAAAACCGTCACCATTACCGGCCCGCAAAGCATGCTGGACTCGATCGGAAAAGTGTTGGCGCCGGTTGAGATTCGGGATCGAACGCCGGCGTTCGCGATGGAGGCGAAACTGTTCATCGCCGGAGTGGATGGGAACGAATTGAAGAGTTTGAAAGTCGAACCGGCGCAGGTCAAGGTTTCCGGCGTGCTGGAACCGGGAACCATCACGAAGACGGTTGATGTGAAAACCGTGCTGACCGGTAATCTGCCGGAAGGGGTTCTGTTGCGCCGCGTGTTCACCGAACCGGCAAAAGTGGAACTGCGGGGTCCGAAGGCAATCCTCGACCGATTGACCGCCGTGTCCACGGAACCGGTGGCGTTGACCGGAATTACAAAAGACGTTACCCGGGAAGTCCCACTACAGTTGCAACCGGGGATTACCGTGGCCCGAAAGACTGTGATGGTGCGAATTACTGTGGGGCAGGGGCCGTGAGATGAATCAGCATACGCCGGTGATATTACGTTTGGCAAATTTTCGGGTTTCCATCGATGAGGAACGATCTTTGGAAACCCTTGTTTCTGCGCGTTTGCGCCTCAGCCGCGGCCAGTTGGGGCAGGTCACGATTCTGCGCAAAGCCCTTGATGCCCGACGGGAAGGAAATATTTCTTTTGTGTATACCGTCGAGCTGGAGGCGCCGGAGGCAACCGACAAATGGCTGAAGACTTGGACCGCCGATAAGCATGTGACGCGGGTGGAACCGGACTTCATTCCGGCATTGCAGCCAGGCGGACGCCCTTTGACGGAGCGACCGATCGTGGTGGGATTTGGTCCCGCCGGGATGTTTGCGGCGCTGACTCTGGCGCGCTTTGGCTATAAGCCGCTAGTGCTGGAACGGGGACCGGACGTGGAAGCGCGGCAACTGGCAGTCCGAAAGTTTTGGGAACAGGGCGTCCTCGATGAAACGGCCAATGTGCAGTTTGGCGAAGGGGGCGCCGGGACCTTTTCCGACGGGAAACTGACAACCCGGGTGCATGACCGGCTGATGGCCGAGGCGCTGAATATTATGGTGGAAGCGGGAGCGCCACCGGAAATTCGCTATTGGTACAAACCGCATATCGGCACCGACCGCTTGCGGCAGGTGGTCCGGAACATCCGCCGGCAGATCGAAATGTTGGGCGGCGAGGTGCGTTTCCGGCAACAGGTGACGGATTTTCAGGTGGAACAGGGAGTTCTCGTCGGACTGACCGTTAATGGGAGCGAAAAATTGCCCTGTTCGGCCGTCTTGCTCGGAATCGGCCATAGCGCCCGAGACACGTATCAGTCGTTGTTGCAATGCGGGACGGCGATGGAAGCAAAACCTTTCTCCATCGGCGTGCGCATCGAACACCCCCAGGAACTGATCGACCGGGCCCAATACGGGGCCGCGGCGGGTCATCCGCAACTGGGGGCGGCCGACTATGCTTTGGTGTATCATGATCGGGACACCGGTCGGACCGCATATTCCTTCTGCATGTGTCCCGGCGGCGTTGTCATCGGCGCGG